>DRAO01000055.1 GCA_011041825.1 Chloroflexota bacterium | reverse complement strand
GGTGGACCCTCTCCGAGGCTCCGGCATAGAGTTGGAAGCCATCGCTGCTGCCGTGACGGGCGGCACTCTGCTGACCGGCGGGTACGGCAGCGTGGTGGGAACCCTGATGGGCGTCCTCCTGGTGGGGATGGTTAAAAGCGGGCTGGTCCTGGCAGGCGCCCCGGCTTACTGGTACCGAGCATTCATCGGGGTAATCCTGATCATTGCCGTGATAATCAACACCCGTATCAGAGAGGTGGGTCAATGAGCGAGAAGAAAGGCTACCTGGTGGAAATGCGCCGCATCAGCAAGAACTTCGGCCACGTCCAGGCCCTGCGGCAGGTGGATTTCACGGTGGGATATGCCGAAGTGGTGGGCCTCCTGGGGGACAACGGGGCTGGCAAGTCCACCCTCATTAAAATCCTGACGGGGCTCTACCCTCCCGATGAGGGGGAGATTTACTTTGAGGGCAAGCGGGTGCATTTCTCCTCCCCCCGCCAGGCCCGGGATATGGGCATTGAGACGGTGTATCAGGACCTGGCACTGGTGGAGTTGATGAGCATCGCCCGCAATTTCTTCTTGGGCCGGGAACCAATACGACAGATTGGGCCTTTCAAGTTTATGGACCAACGCCTTATGAACACCGTCACCCGGGATGTTTTGAGCGAAATCGGCATAAAGATTCGCTCGCCTTATGAATCCGTCTCCATCCTTTCGGGAGGCGAACGGCAATCCATCGCCATCGGACGGGCCATCCACTTCGGGGTGAAATTGCTCATCCTGGATGAGCCCACTTCGGCATTGTCCATCAAAGAAGCCCGCAAGGTCCTCAATTACGTGGAAGAGGCCAAAAAGCGTGGCCTCTCGGTCATCTTCATCACTCACAACATCTACCACGTTTATCCGGTCGCCGACCGCTTCACCATCCTCAGTCACGGGCGCAAGATCGGCGACTTCCGCAGAGATGAAATCACCCCGGAGGAAATATCGGAGTTAATCGTAGGGACCGTTAAGGAGTAGGCCTCAGGGTAAGCATAGAGGGCTTATCCCGCCTGAACAGGCAAACCCGATTGGAAGCTGGTTCCACAGTTAGTGGTCCCAATGGCCAGGAGGTTGTAATCCTGGCCTTTTCTTTTAGGGTTTCGCCTTCCAGGATTAAAAGCTCCGAAGCCCCCCTTTCCCAGGGGTAATAGGCTTCGCTCACCAGGGCAAACAGGTTGCCGGTAACAGGGTTAGCCGCCAGAGCCACCACGTGGCAGGGAAAATCCAGCAATGCTATGGTGGAGAAATCCTCCAGCGAGGTGGCTAAGAGCTGACATTGACCGTAGCGCTCAACCCCGGTGTAGAGCACATCACCACTTACAGCCATACTCCACACCCCAAATCCCCCCACGTTATCCTCCAACAACTCCCCCGTCTCGGCATCCAGCACGTAAACGATGTAAGCCCCACTTGAGCCAGGCATCCCATTGTGGGCCACCACGGCGAGTTTTTCGCCGTCATCACTCACGGCCATCCTCAGCGGCTTTATCAT
>DRAO01000318.1 GCA_011041825.1 Chloroflexota bacterium | reverse complement strand
TTTCAACACCCTCCCGGTGAAGAGGAGGGCTCCTTAATTTCCTGGCAAATCGGCCACAGGACTAGACTTTTCACTGATTTCTGGTATAATTTGAGTAAAAGAGGGTGCTTGATACGCCGGACCCGTGCTCTGCTGGCACAGGGGTAGCAGCATCAATGCCCAAGGCCTCGTGTCCTGGGGAGCCTTGTGGTGGGGGAGCATCAGGGAACCCAGGGCATTGTACCGCTAGCCCGCCAGCTTATCCGGCGGGAAGAGGTCAATTTCTCTGGACAGGAGAAAAGTATAAGGCAACCAATGTTAAGATAATGGGAGGGTAAGGTGAATCTCGGATGGAGTAAAAATGGGTTTGTATATCTGTTGATATTAATCGCAGTGGTGGCATTGTTCTTCAGTATGTTCTCCCCTTCAAAAAATTACCAAGAGGTCAGCCTTTCCACGGTAGCCCAATGGGTTAAGGAAGGCACGGTCAAAGAAATAGTGATTTCCGATGGAGAGCTCAAGATATGGAGGGAGGGAAACCAGAAGCCCCTTATCTCTCACAAGGAAGAAGGGGTTAGCCTCACGGAAACCCTCTTGAACCTTGGTGTGCCTCAGGAAAAGCTTGGGGAGATTAAAATCTCAGTTGAAAGCAAAAGTCGCTGGGCAGAGTGGATTACGCTGTTAGGGAGCTTCCTCCCTCTCATCTTTGTTATAGCCCTTTTTTATTTCTTGATGCGCCAAGCCCAAGGGGCCAACAACCAGGCCCTTTCCTTTGGGAGAAGCCGTGCCCGTCTTTTCACCAATGACAAGCCCACCGTAACTTTCGATGATGTGGCCGGTGTAGATGAGGCTAAAGAGGAGCTTAAAGAGGTGGTGGAATTCCTCAAGGAGCCCCAGAAATTCGTCGCTTTAGGCGCTCGCATCCCCAAAGGTGTCCTGCTGGTGGGACCCCCTGGCACGGGCAAGACGCTGCTGGCGAAAGCGGTGGCTGGCGAAGCAGGCGTGCCATTCTTCTCCATCAGCGGCTCCGAATTCGTGGAGATGTTCGTGGGCGTGGGCGCAAGCCGGGTGCGGGACCTCTTCGATCAGGCCAAACGCCACAGCCCTTGCTTGGTGGGAGACACACGCATAACTCTGGCAGATGGCAGGGTGCTCACCATCCGTGAGATGTTTGACAAGCGGATGGTGGGGGTTCGCGTCCCGGCGATGACTGAGGATTTCCGAATCGCCGAGGCGACGGTGGTGGGCGTTACTCGCCGGCCTTGTCCTGATTTGTACCGCATTGTTACTACCCGTGGTGAGATAAAGGCCACCGGTAACCACTTGTTCCCCGTCCTCCGAGATGGCAGGCTGGTTTGGGTCCGCGCAGATGAACTCTCGGTGGGGGATTATATTGCCTCGCCCCGTGTGTTGAGTACGAGAGTCGATGGCGACATAGCCTGGGCTAAGATTAAACAGGTGGAAAGGATAAAGCCGGTTGATTACGTCTACGACCTCGTCCTCGACAGGTATCACAACTTCCTGGCCAACAATTTGTTCGTGCACAATTGC
>DRAO01000463.1 GCA_011041825.1 Chloroflexota bacterium | reverse complement strand
TTTCAACCGGCTTTAAGGCTTCTCAGCCGGGTGATTCATCGCCCGGCGGGTGGGCTGCGTAAATCTGCTTCAGGGGAGCAAGTCAAAAGTGTCAGGTAGCTAGTTGCCGGGAGAAAGTTTGGCAGCTTTATAAATGGAGAGCTATCCAGGGAGGATTGGAGGGAGATTATGCAAGAGAGAGCCAAGACATTCCTAAGCTCAACGAAGGTTAGAGGTCTTGCATTAGGAGGGCTTATTGGGGCCGTGGTAGGGGTAGCAACGGCATGGTTGCTGATGACCAGCCCCCGTGAGCATCCTAAGGGGAGGGGCAGAGGAGGCGAATTTGGTGCCGTGGAGGCCCTGCGGTTGATCGTTTCCTTCCTCAAACTGGTCCAACGCTTGGCTGAGTGGCTCTAAAACTGAGGTGGAGGGTCGAGCTTTGAAAATTGCACGGGTTCTCATCCCGCTGTTCCTGCTGGCAGCAATCCTGCTTGTCCCCTCATCCGTCGCCCAAGAAGACCCCGTTGAGAAGTTAATGAAGCAACTGAGCCCGGAGGAGAAGGTAGGGCAATTGTTCCTGGTGACTTTCCAGGGCACTGAAGTTGGCCCGGATTCTCCCATTGGGCAGTTGATAAGGGAATACCGCATTGGTGGGGTAATTATCTCAGCCCAAAATGGGAACTTCATTAATAGCGGCTCCACACCTCTCCAGGTTGCCTTGCTCACCAATAACCTTCAAGCCCTGGCAATGACAGGGGTTATCAGCGAGACAGGAGCAACCCCTATCCCCCTGTTTATAGGGGTTACCCAGGATGGAGATGGCCCCCCTTATACCCAATTACGCTCAGGCTTCACACCCCTCCCCAGCTATATGGCTATTGGAGCTACCTGGAATGGAAAACGGGCTGAACTGGTGGGTAAAATTGTGGGAAGCGAATTAGCAGCGGTAGGAATCAATATGCTTCTAGGCCCGGCTCTGGATGTGTTAGACCGCCCCGAGGAGGGGATAAAGGCCCGGATCGGTGTCCGGACTTTCGGGGGAGACCCCTATTGGGTAGGCAAGATGGGGCGAGCCTACATAAGGGGGGTGCATCTGGGCAGTAGAGACAGGGTTATCACAGTGGCCAAGCATTTCCCAGGCCGAGGGGGCAGCGACCGCCCCGCCGAAGAGGAAGTGGCCACCATCCAGAAATCCGTTCAAGAACTCCGCAACATAGAATTGGCCCCCTTCTTTGTCGTTACCCAGGCTGCCGGTGATGCCAGGGCTGTAACCGATGCCTTGATGAGCTCCCACATACGCTATCGTGGCTTCCAGGGGAACATCCGTGAGCTAACCCCTCCTGTGAGCCTTCATGCTCAAGGATTGAGCGCCATCCTCTCAATGCCTGAGTTTACCTCCTGGCGTGAAAGGGGAGGTATATTGGTCACCGAATCCCTTGGTACACGTGCCATCCGCCGTTATTATGACCCCCAGTTAACCACTTTCCCCTTTAAGCGAATTGCCCAGGATGCCTTTCTGGCCGGAAACGATATCCTCCTCCTTTCCGAGTTCTCCCTTAGCGG
>DRAO01000421.1 GCA_011041825.1 Chloroflexota bacterium | reverse complement strand
GTACAACCCCAACATCCACCCCTACACTGAACACCAGCGACGATTGGAGGCCCTGCGGGAATATGCTGCCCGCATCAGTCTCCCCCTCATCGAAGAGCCGGGCTATGAGATGGTCTGCTTCCTTAGACGGGTGGCCGGGAGGGAGCGGTTTCGGGAGCGGTGCCGCATCTGTTATGAGATGCGCCTGCGCCGCACGGCGGAGAGGGCACGGGAGCGGGGCTTCGATGCTTTCACCACCACCTTGCTCATAAGCCCCTATCAGGACCAGGATGCCATCCGGGAGATAGGCGGGCGCCTGGCCCAGGAAACGGGCGTGGAATTCTTCTTCGAGAACTTCCGCCGGGGCTGGGCCGAGCGAGGTCGCATCAGCAAGGAGCACAACCTTTACCGCCAGCAGTATTGTGGCTGCATCTACAGCGAGTGGGAGAGATATGACCAGGAAGGCGTCAGGGTTTTCTGGGCTGGTGAAAAGGGTTGTCAATCGCCCTAAGTTCTCTATTTACACCCGCTTGACACTGTGGTATACCCTCTTCTTGGGCATCACGCTTCTAACCTTTGGGGTGGCTTTCTACTCTTTGCTGAGCCACCTCCTCCTGCGCCAGGTTGATGAGAGCCTCCAGGCCACCGCTACTCAGGTATCCGCCCTCCTGGAGGCGGAAAGCGACCCCCTGTTGGTGCTCCTCTCCGGGCAATTTAACCTCCCAGGCATAGATGTTTTCTCTTCGCCAGGCGTTTACATCCAGGTGCTCCACACCGATGGCAAGGTTGCCATCAAATCCGAAAACCTGGGGGAACAGGAATTGCCCGTTTCCAAGGAAATGCTCAGGAAAGCCCGCCGGGGCGAGAGCTATTTTCACACCTGGGAATCACGCACCGGGCGATTGCGCCTTTATGTAACCCCTATGCTGGTGAGCAACCGGGTGGTAGGCATTATGGAAGTAGGGCGCAGCCTCAGGGAAGTAGAGGAAACCCTTCACGCTGTAGTGTGGCTGATGATTCTGGGGGGGATAGTGGCCCTGGTGGTGGCAGCCCTCTCGGGAGGGTTCATAGCCCGCCAGGCTCTAGCCCCCATTGACCACATCGCTGGATTAGCAGAGCGCATAGCCAAGGATAAGGACTTGAGCAAACGCCTGGAAGGGATAGAACAACAGGATGAAATCGGGCGTTTGGCAGCCACTTTCAACCAGATGCTGGAAAGGCTCGAAGGGCTTTTCCACGCCCAGAAAAACCTGGTGGCCGAAATCTCCCACGAACTCCGCACCCCTCTCACCACCATCCGGGGACACATAGACCTCCTGAGGCGGGGAGCTATGGATGACCCGCAGGCGAGGGAGGAGGTCCTTGCCACCATTGAGGCTGAAGTCCGCAGGTTAAACCGTCTCCTCTCGGATCTGACATTAATGGCCCAAGCCGATGCCGGGGTGCGGCTGGAGATGAGGCCGGTAGAGTTGGACAGCCTCCTCTTGGAAGTATACCGCTCCGCCTGCCTTATGGCCCAGGGAGTGCAAGTGGTTTTAGGCCATGAGGATAGGGCCGTGGTGATGGGCG
>DRAO01000020.1 GCA_011041825.1 Chloroflexota bacterium | reverse complement strand
CCCAGATATGACGGCCAGCTTTGGCTTGGGGGAAAGGGTTACATATACATAACCGATGGTCGGGTCAGCGCTTATGAAGGAAGGGCTGCCATCGAGAGCTATCACCGAAACCACCCGTCCATTTTGGATAAGCGAGACATTTCCTGAAGCAGCGTTTGCCACGTAGATGGTATTACCCAGCACAGCCATTGACACAGGAGCATACCCTTGTTCAGGAGGCGAAGGCAAAGAGGCGTATTCCGCAAGCGTGAGGGGTTTTGCCTTGGGAGGGGAAGTAGGTGTAAAAGCAGGGGAAGGTGTTGGGGTTGGAGCAGGCGCAGCAGGGGCATAAGTGGGACTCGAAGTGGGCGCAGGAGTAAATGCGGGCATTTTGGCAGAGGGTGGGGGAGTATAAGTTGGAGATGGAAGGAGCAAGGGAGTTGCCCCGGTAATAGGGGTTGGGGAGGAAGGGAGGCGAGGGGTACATCCCAACAGCAGGACCAGGACCATCAACCCTAATACCGCATTTCTCATCAGCTTCATCCCCTCTCCTTCAAACGATTCGCTCCTGTTCCCAGGCCTTTAGCAATTCCTCTACATCTCCCGGTGTGCCCCGGAATGGCCCCGGCTTCTCCAACTTAAGGGATGTCAGAGCTGCTGCAAAGCGGGTAGCTTCTTGAGGAGGAGAGGAGAACCGCTTAGCAACATAGGTGGCGAAACAGGTATCACCCCGTCCGGTCCGCCCTTTCATACTCCGGGGCTTGAAGGGGGCTTCGTAGTAGCTGCCCTCAGCATAAACCAGCACTCCGCCCGAGTGAGTGAGCACTACCTCACTGGCCCCCCATTCTGCAAGCTGGCGGGCAGCCCGCCGCACGTCTTTAAAGCCGGTCAGCACTTCGGCCTCAGCAGCATCAGCCTTGAGGAAGCGGACGAGGGGAAGCCCCCGGCGCTTTTCCGGCCAATCCCGAAACACCAGGCCATCACCCTCTCGCACCCGCACAAAGCCCTGCACATCCAGGGCCACCGGCCCCCGCTCGGCGACGGCTTCCAGGAAAGGCATATCCACTTCCCCGGCCATAATGGGGCCTATCAGGTAGATGCGGACTTTGAGGTCGGGAAGCTCGTCCAGGCTGAAGGGACCGGCAAAGCCGAGCGGGCGGCACATCCGCCGCTCCATATCTTCGGTGTAATAGACGTTCTCGATGCCCGATGACTGAGGTGCAGGATGGGCGTAGACCAGGATTCCCTCGGCCTTGAGTTCCTCCAGCCGGGGGAAATCGTCCGGATGCAGGCGGGTCACCACGGCTACCTTGAGCCCCAGCCTCCTGGCAGCGATGGCTCCGTAGTAAACTGACCCGCCGGAGGAGATTTCCTCCTTGCCTTTGTACACCAGCTTATCCACGGCAAAATGGCCGATGAAGAGGATGTCAACCTCGTAGCTCATTTAAGCCTCCAGGGATATAGTATAGAACTGGACTCTGGCGAATCTTACTTTGGACGCAGATTCACGCAGATTTTCTCAGATAATCCTTGAAAATATTAGAAATCTGCGTGCGAAGCCTGCGAGAATCTGCGTCCGCTTTTAAGCTTT
>DRAO01000343.1 GCA_011041825.1 Chloroflexota bacterium | reverse complement strand
GTCCAAAGGGGTCAGGTTTGAATTTCGCCAACAGAATGACTATAGCTAAGGAGAAGGCCACCATGAACCAACCCATCTCAACGGGGATAGCTGCCAGGAATTTGCGCCTTTGCGGCCCTGCAAGGGCCCTTTCCATCTCAGCCGCCATTATTCCACCTCCTCTGGTTTCTTCTCGGCCATATCCGGACTTTCCTCAGGGCGGGGAGCTTCCTCCGGCGAGACCTGAGATGTGGGGATTGCCTGGGGTATCGGGGCCGGAGCCATCCGCCAGCGTTTTATCCCCCAGTTTATAGCTAAAGCCAACGGAGGCAGGATGAGCGAAAGGAAGCCCACAGGCGTCATCTGTAGCAAATCCAGGTAATATTTAAAACCCAGCTTCAGGTCAGGCAAATACCAGGAGATTTTGATGTTATACAACCAATAGAAGAGGTCCACCTGAATGAGAAGGAAGTAGCCTGTGAAGAAGGAAAAGGTGACAACCCGCTCCAGCGTTTCCATCCAGGTTTTCTTCCAGGAGATTAAAGCCAGGATCAGCCCTGTTATCAGCATCGAAAAGGCCGCATCCATCAGGCATTGGTTGAAGAAGACCTTGATCTGGGCTTCGCTATTAAATGCCGAGAACGACCAACGGTGCCCCCGTAGGATGAAGAAAATAGAATTGTAGATGACGAAATAAAGGAGGGCAAACACTAAGGGTATCGCTGCTTGCCGGATGCGTTTGCGATAGAGGAGCAAGTAGAGGAGGGGGAGGAGGGCTATTGCCAGAGCTATGGGGAAGCGCACCAGCCTCTCCCTCCATAGTCGGGCCATCCTGGCGGCAAAGGCTCTCCGGGTTAAATCTGCGTGGAAATTAGCCAGAGCCCCTTCTTCCCCTATGGCTATGTTCTCCCGGTATTTCTTGAGCACGTCCCCGGCGAAGGTGCGCCCTCCCAAAGCCTTGGAATAAGCATCATAGAAGCCCACCAATTGCAATGCAGCGTTTAAGCCCTTGCGGCCTTTAACTTCCGCAGGTGCTTCTATCATCTCCAGGAGAGGACGGCCCTGGGAGTGTGCAGGGCTGGGGAGGCCCAGCAAGGCGGCCACCGTAGGGGCTATATCCACTTGCGGCTTCTCGGTGTAAACCCCTTGCCTTATGGCCTTGCCAACCATAACCAATGGAACCCGGAGGACTTCCTCCTCCCAGCCGCCGTGTCCTCCCGCATCTATGTGGCCGTGGTCAGACGTGACTATGAGCACGTCCTCGTCCAGGTCCATCAGGTTAAGGAGCTCCCTTATGTACCCATCCACCCTGAGCGCCTCGGCCAGGTATTCTTCGCTCACCCCACCGAAAATGTGGGCCAGGGAATCAGTGCCAATGAAGTGAATGAGGATGAAGCCGGTGTCGTATTTCTCCAGCGCTTTCAAAGCTAACCGGTGTGTTTCCTCATCTACCTTGGTCCACCCTTCTGGGGAAGCTTCCTCCTCGGGCTCCTCCACCGTCAGGGCCTCGGTGATATGGGTTTTGAAGAGTTTCTTCCAGCCTGGGGAACCAACCACAATCGAAGGTAAGCCGGAATCCTTGGCGACCTTAAAGATAGAATCTACCTGGACTT
>DRAO01000446.1 GCA_011041825.1 Chloroflexota bacterium | reverse complement strand
GGGTTTCGCAACTTTGGCTACCTGCCCCTGGCCCGGGAATACGATGTCCTCCTTATGGATTTGAACCGGGACGAATGGGTCGAAGTCGAATTGCTCGACCGTCATTTCCGGCCAATGAAGCTGCGGGTCTCGAAGACGGTGGTGGAGAGTGATTTTCGCATAGCCGTGGGGCCGCCCAAAACTCACGACACCGTAGTGGTTACCCTTTCCCTCAAGAACATCGCCGTGGGAAGCCTGATCCGGGATCAGAGCGCCGGTTCGGCATTGATAAGCCTGGCCCGCCGGTTAACACCCTCCTGGCTGGCTAATTCCCCCCTGGTGGAGAGGCTCAAAGCACCGGTGACAACCGCCGTATCCCGCAACGACAAGGTCGCCATCCACCAGGGGTACCAGGCTATAAACCTGAACCTCTATCGCCTGGCTTGCGTTCTGGCCCCTCATCTTTCCGTGATAGACGGCTTCGAGGCTATGGAGGGTGATGGCCCTACCGGTGGCACTCCCGTCCCCTGGCGGATAGCCGTTGCCAGCACGGATTTCCTCGCTGCCGATGTGTTGACCGCTCATCTGATGGGCTTTGATCCCGATGAAATCGGTTACCTTTACTACTGCAAGGTCAAGGGCTTGGGGGTCGGAGACCTGGAACGGATAGAAGTGGTGGGGAACATCTCCCCTGAAGAATGCCGCCGCCAATTCCGCCCCCATTCCGGGTATCTCAGGCAATTGGAGTGGAAGATTTCTCCTTCTATCTGGAGAAATGTGCTGTGACTGCTAAATGTGCCAAGCGCATCGAAATCCAGGGCGTAGTCCAGGGAGTGGGCTTTCGCCCTTTCATATATCGGTTGGCGCACCGCCATCACCTTGCCGGGTGGGTGCGCAACACATCCTGGGGGGTGGAAATCGAGGTCGAGGGCTCTCCTCAGGAAATTGATGCTTTTGTGAGCTCCTTGCCTGCCGAAGCCCCGCCCCTGGCTGTAATCGAATCCATCGCCGTAAAGGACATCTCCCCTAACAACTACCAGGGCTTCGAGATTCGCCATAGTGAGGCCCAGGAAGGTCAATACATCCTCATCTCTCCTGATGTTGCCACCTGCGACGATTGCCTACGGGAACTCTTCGACCCCCACGACCGCCGTTACCTTTACCCGTTCATAAACTGCACCAACTGTGGCCCCCGTTTCACCATCATCTACGACATCCCCTACGACCGGCCCAAGACCACGATGCGCACCTTCAAGATGTGCCCCGATTGCCAGCGAGAATACGACGACCCCCTTGACCGCCGCTTCCATACCCAGCCCAATGCCTGTCCCGTTTGCGGCCCTCACGTGTGGCTGATTGGGAATGATGAAGGGCGAATGGGGAATGATGAATGGCGAATGGCGAATGAAGAATGGCGGAGGGACTACGATGCCATCCGGGAGGCCGCTCGGCTCCTGCGGGAGGGGCACATCGTTGCCGTCAAGGGCCTGGGTGGGTTCCACCTGGCCTGCGATGCCACCAGCGATGAAGCCGTCCGAAGGCTTCGGGAGAGGAAGAGGCGCCCCGCCAAGCCTTTTGCGGTGATGATGGCGACATTGGAGGATGTCCGACGTCAT
>DRAO01000033.1 GCA_011041825.1 Chloroflexota bacterium | reverse complement strand
TGCGGGGGCGAAGCCCCCGCACGAGAAAACACCCCTTTTTTCTATCCCTAGCCTGCGGAGTAGCTTCCAACCCCGGAGTTTTTCAACACCCTCGGGTGGAGACAGTTTGACGGCACAATGTGGGTGTGATAGAATAGCGTGAGGGACTTATCCTTGTGCAGTGGCCAAGTTAGCTTACAGGAATAAACCTCTGGAGGGGGCAAATGGCTCAGGTATTTGTATCCGACCATCCCCTGGTGCAGCATAAGCTGACCCTGCTCAGAGATGTCAACACCGAACCCAAGCGCTTCAGGGAGTTGCTTAAGGAAATCACCTGGCTTCTCCTCTACGAAGCCACCAAGGATTTGAAGGTGGAAGAATGGCCGGTGACCTCCCCTATGGGCTCCACGGTAGGACGTAAGCTGACCGAGGAGATTGCTTTCTGCCCCATCTTGCGGGCTGGTTTGGGGATGATAGACCCGGCCCTTGAGCTGATACCAGGAGCGCAAATCTGGCACATCGGCATCTACCGGGACCACGAGACCCTCCAGCCCATCGAGTATTACACCAGCCTCCCGAAGAAAGCCACCGCCCAGGTTGCCATCATCCTCGACCCGATGCTGGCTACCGGTGGCTCAGCGGTGGCAGCGGTAGATTTGCTCAAGCGGATAGGAGTGCCCCGCATCAAATTCGTGGGGATGATAGCAGCCCCGGAGGGCCTCGAACGGCTCCACCAGATTCACCCCGATGTTGACGTTTATGTGGCCTCGGTTGATGAATACCTGACGCCGGAACCCCAGAAGCCGGGCGACCCCCCTGCCGGTTACATTGTCCCCGGCTTGGGTGATGCCGGTGACCGCCAGTTTGGGACAAAGTGAGATGGCACCTAAGAAAACCCGTCCCTCTTGGGACGAATACTTTATGCGGATAACATTCCAGGTGGCAGAGCGCTCCACTTGCTTGCGGCGCCAGGTGGGCGCTATCATCGTGAAGGATAAGCGCATCCTGACCACTGGCTACAATGGTGCGCCTAAAGGGTTGCCCCATTGCCTTGACATAGGATGTCTGCGGGATGAAATGGGGATTCCCTCCGGGCAGAGGCAGGAATTGTGCAGGGGGCTTCACGCCGAGCAGAACGCCATCATCCAGGCCGCTTATCACGGCGTATCCATCCAGGGCAGCGACCTCTACACTACCCATCAGCCCTGCATCACCTGCGCCAAGATGATAATCAACGCAGGCATAAAGCGTGTGGTGTATGCCGCCCCCTACCCGGATGACCTGGGTAAGAAGATGCTCATCGAAGCCGGGGTGGAGCTGGTGTATTTTCCCCTCGAAAAAGGGGAAGAAAGCTCCTGTGAGACGGAGCCACCGCACGAAGGTGAAACTCCTTAAGGAGGATGTGCTATTAACCTCAGGGAATGGTATTCCGGGCTAACTTATAACCAGAAGCTTACTTACGGCTTCTTGATAGCCGTTATCCTCTTCACTTTGCCGTGTTATTGCCTGGGTTTCCTGGCCCTTGCGCTAGCTCCGACCCCGACGCCTTTAACCATAACGCCGCTGATATGGCCTTCGCCCATCCCCACCCTTACCCCTACTTTCACGTCCACTCCTACAC
>DRAO01000356.1 GCA_011041825.1 Chloroflexota bacterium | reverse complement strand
CCTTGGGGCAACTGGGTCTCCTGGCCGCAGCACTTTTGGACATCGGCGACGGCCTGGTCCCCATCGGCTTCGGCAAGTCCAGGGGGATGGGGCGGGTGGAGCTCACCTTCCGCTGCTTCACGGTGCGCACCCTCAAAGACCCCGAAGGCGAACTGCGGGGAGTAGGCTTCTGGGCCGATGGAAAGGACCGAGATGACTATAAATTGCCATCCTCGGAGAAGGAACGGATGCCCTGGGAAGCGGCTTCCGGTTTGGAAAAGCCAAAGAGAGGGTTCTACGAGGTCGTCCTGGAAGAGGACGCCAGCATCCGGGAGCTTCTGGAAGAAGTGGCCGGGCGATGGCCGGAGGAGGTGAAGGGATGAGCGGGGAAGGTTTCTGGCTGACTTTGCGCACAGATAAATCCCTCTCCGAGCTCGTAGCCGCTTTACGGGAGGAGGGCCTTTTCCCCGAAGATGAAACCTGGTGGTTCGCCTGGAACGGGCTGGAGATAAAGCTGCCTGGAATTTTGCGGGACTTTTCAGAACTGGACAAGCACTGGGACGTGGTGCGGGTTTTCTCCCTAAAGGCCGAACTCCGCCTGGCCCGCCGGGGCCGTAGCCGGGGCTGTTGGCTGCTTACGGAGCAAACCCCACCGGAGGGCATCCCAGGAGTGGAGATTGCCTCCGTAGAGAAATACCCTGTAGAGGAAGGACATCGCATACTGTGGGGACAGAAACTCCGCCTGCCCGATGGCGAAGCCAGGGGAGAGGTTATTTTCCCCCGCAAGCTGAATTACGAACTGGACAATGACGACCTGAACAAGGCATGGGTGGCCGATGTGAAGCTCTACTACGATAATGCCCATCGCCTCCAGGCCGTCCGCTACGCCAGATTGTATCAGGTTGTCCCAGGCAAGACAGAAGAACTGAAGGCCCAGCCCTTTCCAAGACTTGAAAAAGCTCTGGGATTAAAGGAGGCTAAAAATGCCTTACAGTGAGAAGCCTTATGAGTTCGTCTCTTTCCCGCCGGGACCGAACCGTTATGAGCCGGTGGGGCATCACCGTTTCGCTTTAACAGCGGGTAAGCACACCGGGATGATGGAAATAACCCTGACTGCACGGCGGCCCGTGCAGGTAGCCAGCGGGCTTATGGATGTGATAAAGCTCAAGAGCGGGGAAACAGCGGTGGCCCTGATGACGAAAATCCGCCGCAGAGTCTACGTCATCCCCGGCTCCTCGCTGAAAGGGGCGGTGCGCAGCATTGTGGAGGCCATCTCGCCCTCCTGCGTGCGGATTGTGGGCTGGCGGACACGCCCCTTCCTCCCCAGGAGGATGAACCCCTGTTCGCAGATGAAAAACCTGTGCCCGGCCTGCCGGCTGTTCGGTATGAGCGGGGGAAGGCGGGAGAACTACGCCGGGCAGGTGCATTTTGAGGATGCCGTGATGGTGGAAGGGAGGCCCGTTGTGGTGCGCACGCCTCTTTTGTGGGCTCCGGCCAGAAGCCGCCGTGGATTGCCGCCCCGCTATTTAAGAGGCAGGGAGGTTAAGGGACGCAAGTTCTATTATCACGGCACAATGGCGAAGGGCCCCGATGCACGGGTAGCGGCAGGCACAGGCTCCATT
>DRAO01000053.1 GCA_011041825.1 Chloroflexota bacterium | reverse complement strand
CTTATATATCCCCCCTCATCGAGCAGGAAGGATTTAACGGTGACATCCCCCCAGATCCGCCCTACATCCAGCAATTCGACCCGGTCGGCGAAGATGGAACCCTTGAAGGCCCCGGAGACGGAGACGGTCTTAGCGGTTATATCTGCTATTACTTTGGCTGATTCGCCTACAATCACGTTGGCTGGCGTCTTGATGGAACCCTCATAGAAGCCATCAATCCGCACGCTGCTTTGGCATTCCAATTCCCCTTTGAAATTGGCCCCAGGGCCTATCACAACATCTATGTATGCAGGCGACGCTTTTCTCTCCTTAGACTTCCTGAACCTCATTTTCCTTCCTCGCTCTCCCCTAAAGAGAGGAAAATCATTGGGTCAATGGGTTTGCCGTTAAGGCGTATCTCATAATGAAGGTGGGGGCCATTTGTGTTGCCCGAATCGCCTGAGAGGGCAATCACCTGCCCTTCTTTCACTTCATCCCCCACCTCGACCAGGTAGTAGGAATTGTGGGCATAAAGGGTGGAATAACCCATATCATGCTGGATTTCGACCATCCACCCGTATTGAGGATGCCACCCGGCGAAGATGACCTTGCCGCTCTTGGTTGCTCGCACAGGGGTTTTGTACCAGACCCCTATGTCTATACCGGTGTGGAACTCCCGGTGCCCTTTGAAAATCCGATACCCAAATTCCGAGGTGATAAGCCTGCAATCCACAGGCCATCGGGTAGGGGCAGCTGCCAGGATTCTCAGCTGGCGTTGGAGTTCCTCGGGGCTCTGCCTCTTCTGGGGAGGGATGCGTATTATGCGGCGCATAAGGGCATCAGTCAGCTTCCCCAGCGCCTCTTTCTGACCATCGAAAGTTTCCCCAAGCTCCTGAGCTGCCCAATAACTTTTGCCGAACAAGGTCAGGTCGGCCTCCCGGGCCTGCTCCAGTTGGACCCCCCTGGGAATGTGGCCCAAAGGCCCCTTGCCTCTTGCGAAGGCTTCGATGGTCTCGCTTACGGAGTGGGTGGCCTGGGGAAGCCCGATGAGCTCCCTCACCTGAGAAGCCAACTCGTCCACTTCCTTTGCCTTTTCCCGGAGGGACTGGACCTCCCAGTCCAATTCCTTGGCTTTTTCCTGCTGCGAGAGGATTACCAGGCGCAGATACTGGTCCCGTAGCTCCTGTACCTCACGCTCTCTCTCAAGCTCCGCTATCTGATGTCGAAGCCTCTGGTAATCGGCTATGAAAAAGCCCATTACGCAGACCAAGCCTATCAGCACGAGCAAGGCAATCCAAGGGAGCCAGCGGGGGATGGAGAAGCTGAACACGGACTTCTCAGGTGAAGGTATTATGAGGAAGGTTAAATTATGATGTTTCTTTCTTACGGGCAATTTACCTTTCCCCTGAAATGTTGGATATTATACTACACCATTAAAATGATTTTGTCAAAAATGCATTCCCCGAGGGTGTTGAAAAACTCCGGGGTTGGAAACTACCCCGCAGGCTAGGGATAGAAAAAGGGGTGTTTTCTCGTGCGGGGGCTTCGCCCCCGCACGAGAAAACACCCCTTTTTTCTATCCCTAGCCTGCGGAGTAGTTTCCAACCCCGGAGTTTTTCAACACTCT
>DRAO01000235.1 GCA_011041825.1 Chloroflexota bacterium | reverse complement strand
GAGAAGATGTGGGGGTAAGAGTAGGACTCGGAGTAAAGGTAGGCGTGGGACTGAAGGTGGGTGTAGGGGAAACAACCAGAGCCGCCAATTGGGAACCCTCCTGGTGCAGGATTGCCCCCAAGGGCGGTGGGAGGAGGACGTACACTGCTGTCCCTAACACCAAGCCCAGAAGGAAGCTCAGGAGCAGCATCCCCCACTTGGTTCCTGGCTCCAAGATTTCAGCCCCACAGTAAGGACAGAGGTGGAGTGCCCCGTTAACCATCTGGCCGCAGGAACGGCAACGAATGTAATCCACTTCCTTCCGGAGGAGAGCGCCACAATGGGGGCATAGAGATAGCCCTCTCTGCACGGGGGCGCCACATCGCTTACAGCGCATTTGCCTTCCCCCTCCCGATAAGAGTGGCCCCGCATCTAATCGTGGTCAACAGGGCGTTTCGATGGCTCAGTCACCGGCACTAATTAGAAGAATTCACCCCAATTCTGCCCTCGGAGAGGGGCAGTCACATCAAAATACGTAACAATCACCATCAAAGCAATGAGGATAAGGAAACCAACCATATGAACCCAGCTCTCTCGCCGGTAATCAACCCGCTTCCCCCGTATGGCCTCGAGCACAACAAATAGAAGACGACCCCCATCGAGGCCTGGGATGGGCAACAAGTTGGCTTCAGCTAGAGCCACGTTTAAAAAGCCCATAAAGATTAAGAAGGGGAACCACCATCCGGTCGTGACGCTCTGTTGGGCCATATCAACCGCAAGGCGGGTGGCCCCCACCGGCCCGACTGGCCGTAACTCGCTCAAAGGCACCTTCCCCATAAGAGCCAGGAAGGGGATGCTCAGCATAAGCAGGAAGATGATTACCGTGCTGTGCAGGCTTAAGAGCAAGGCTTCAGGTAGAGAGGCTCTCTTGCGGGTGGTTGCCATACCTATAACTATCCCCATCGGCCCTTCGTTGGGAGGAGGTTTAGGGCGAGGGACAAGGGTAAGCTGAAATTCCTCCTCTCCCCTCTTAACGAGGAGGGTGATTTCCTCCCCCAGGTGTTCCCTCGTATAATCTGAAAGCTCACTTGGCTTCTGGAGGGAATTCCCATCCACCGATAGGATTATATCCCCGGCTTTTAAGCCGGCCTTAGCCGCCGGGGAGCCAGGGGCAACTTCCACCACCTTAACTTTATAAAGGGGTGCTGGATACCCGCTCATAAAAGCTGCCGTGAAGAGCACCACCCCCAGGAGGACGTTCATCGCTGGACCCGCCAGTAAAACCAGAGAACGCACCCTCTTAGGCTGGCTTGCGAATCCCCCCTTCACCGTAGGGTCATCCTCACCAAGGATGCGGACAAAGCCACCGAAGGGGATGGCGTTAAGGGAGTAAATCGTGCCGTCTCTCTCAGCGAGCTTGAGGATGCGGGGTGGAAAACCGATGCCAAATTCTTCTACTTTTATACCTGCCCTCTTAGCCAAGAGGAAGTGACCAAACTCATGGGCCAATACAGCTATGCTTAGTATCACTATCGCTAACAGAAGAGGCATATTTACCTCCCGCCCATAATACACACGCAATTATACCAGCTTGCCTGCTTTTTAGCAACCTCCGGCAGCACGAGGGTGTTGAAAAACTCCG
>DRAO01000374.1 GCA_011041825.1 Chloroflexota bacterium | reverse complement strand
GGTCGGGGAAGCACATCGGCACGTCCAGCAGCATCGTGGCCGGGGTGAAGCCCTGGGCCAGGGCCGTCACGTAGGTAAAAGGCTTGAACGAGGAGCCCGGCTGACGGGGGGAGATGGCCATATTGACCTCGCCGTCAATCTCTTCGTTCCAGTAGTCAATGCTTCCCACCATCGCCAGGATTTCGCCTGTGCGAGGCCGCAGGATAACCACGGCGGCGTTGGATACGTTGCGGTCCACCTTCTCATCCTTCTGGAGCTCTTCGATGTGCTTGCGGGCCTCTTCCTCGGCCAGGCGCTGGAAGTCCATATCCAGGGTGGTGTACACCCTCAACCCGCCCCGGTAGACCATATCCGGCCCGAATTCCTTCTCCAGGAGCTTCCGCACGTAGAGGGAGAAGTGGGGGGCCAGGATTCCGGCTTTCTCCCGCAGCGGCTTCACCTTAAGGGGAGTATATTTGGCCTTCACCGTCTGCTCCGGAGTGATGTACCCCTGGCGCATCATCGCATCCAGCACCAGGTGCTGGCGTTTGCGGGCCTCTTCGGGGTTGTCAATGGGGTTGAGGGCGGGGTACTGAGGGATGGCCGCCAGCATCGCACACTCGGCCAGGTTCAGCTCCCACACGTGCTTGCCGAAGTAGACCTGGGCCGCTGCCTCCACGCCGTAGGCCAGGTTGCCGTAGTAGGCGGTGTTGAGGTACCATTCGAGGATTTCGTCCTTGGAGTAGCGGCGGGAGATCTCCAGGGCCAGGATGGCCTCCTTGATCTTGCGGGCGATGGATTTGCGGTAGCGCTCTTCAGGCGGGATGACGGTGTTCTTGACGAGCTGCATCGTGATGGTGCTCCCGCCCTGGATGGGGTAACCCCGCAGGTTGTACCACGCCGCCCTGGCGATGCCTTCCAAATCTATGCCCGGGTTCTTGTAGAAACTCTTATCCTCGATGGCGATGGTGGCCTGGCGCAGGTAAAGGGGTATCTGGTTCAATGGAACCCAGGTGCGATAACCGGCGAAGGGGTCAATGACTTCGTAGAGGAGGTACCGCCCGGTGCGGTCGTAAATCTTGGTGGTCTCAAAGCCCTCCTTAGTCACAACCTCCACCGCCTTAGGGTCGGGCAGCTTCTGGGCGTAATAGGCATAGACCCCGATCACGCTCCCAAAAGCCACAAGTATGGCGAGAACCACCATCCCCATCGTAAGCAGGAGGGTTCCAGCCACAAGTTTGAGTGCTAAAATCCCTATCCCGTTGTTCTTCCCCCTTCTCGCATTCCTCCGAGCAGCAAGGAGGAGGATAATTCGCTCCCTCTCGCTCATACTCCCCCCCGATAAGCACGCCTTGTGGGATTTTGTCCCAAAAGGAGAGATGTTTTGTGGGCAGCGGCAAAAGCGTTGCCCACAAAAACACACCCTTCCCTCGAAAAGCTGGTGTTTGACCTAATTATATTGCCTTATTCCCAAGTTTGCAAGTGGTAATCCCCGGAGATGTTGGATAAAGTAACCCAGAACACGAGGGTGTTGAAAAACTCTGGAGGCATCCCCCTCGCGTGAGAGAAAGAAGGGAAAGTATTTTCTCGCACGGCAGCGAAGCTGCCGTGCGAGAAAATACCCCAAAAAGCCTTTTTAACCTGTCCCTGTCGAGGGGAGCCCTTTGAGG
>DRAO01000483.1 GCA_011041825.1 Chloroflexota bacterium | reverse complement strand
CTTAAGTTTATTGTTGACAAAAGCTGTATCATATGCTATATTTATTTCCGCAATTGCATTTGCGCCAGTTCCATAGCTAAAGTAAAACCAATTAGGGATACATCCCGAGAAAAGCCCTTCGTCCAGGCTCTTATCAAGGGGTTCGAGGGCGAGGGGGCTTTGCTTTGTGAAAGGGCTCATTTACAAATAAAAAACCTGGAAAGGAGGTGAGAAATGGGGGCTCTGGGCCGTCAGCTGGTGGTGGAATTCTGGGGCTGCCGGGGAAACTTGGACTCTGCTGAGCTTATAAGGCAAACCCTGGAAGAGGCGGTCCAGAAGGCCAAGGCCTTCTTGCTGGACATTAAGGTTCACAAGTTCCAGCCTCATGGTATTTCCGGGGTGGCTGTGATAGCGGAATCCCACGTTTCCATCCATACCTGGCCCGAACACGGTTATGCAGCCGTGGATGTTTTTACCTGTGGGAACACAGACCCCGAAGCTGCCGTAGAACATATCCGCCAGGCTCTTAAACCTCGGAGGGTAAAAGTAATTAAAATTGAACGAGGCATCCTCCAAGGAGAGCAGATGAACCTAGAAAGGCTAGAACGCCAATACACCGATTATGATACTTGACTTAATCACTTCAGCACCATTGATGCAACCAAAATCCCCTGGCAATTGGGCATCAGGTTGTCCCGTTGCCAGGGTCTAATTTTATCAACAGGGTTTTGGTGAGATGCTTGACCCAAAAGACTGGATTTCAGAACGCCAGACAGCGGGGACTATCCTGGGCCTTAAGGTAACCAAGTGGTTGGTTAGGCGTAAAACCAAATACCAGATGCTGGAGCTCGCCTTGACCGAGGAATATGGCTTGGCCTTTGCCCTCGATGGATGCTTTATGCTCACCGAAAGGGACGAGTTTTTCTATCACGAGATGCTGGTACATCCAGCGCTTTTATCCCTGCCTGAGCCCGGTTCTGTCCTCGTTGTAGGAGGAGGCGATGGGGGAGCACTCAGGGAGGTTCTAAAGCACCCTTCGGTGAAGAGGGCTGTGCTGGTGGAAATAGACGAGGAAGTGGTGAAAGCAGCGCAGAAACACCTTGCTTCGGTGCATCAGGGCTCCTTTTATGATGAACGCGCTCAGGTGGTGATTTCACCCGGGGAAGAATATGTGAAGAGGTGGGAAGCGGAATTTGATGCCATTATCGTTGATTCCACTGATCCCGTTGGCCCTGGTAGGCGGCTTTTTGAGCCGGAATTCTTTGCCTCCTGCCGGAGGGCGCTTAAGGATAAGGGGGTTATGGCCCTCCAGGCTGGGACCCCTTTTCACCATCCGGAGGAACTGACTTCAACCCTCCTGACCCTCGGGAAGCTTTTTGGGGCGGTCAAGCCTTACCTGGGTTTTGTTCCTACCTACCCATCGGGTATGTGGGCTTACATTCTGACTGGAACACAACGCATAGAATTTGACAAAGACTTAATCGAGAGGAGATACCGGGAACGAAATTTACAAACCCGTTATTATACGCCCGAATTGCACTTTGCGGCTTTCGTCCTCCCCCGCTTCGTGCAAGAAATGGTGGAAAAAGCCCTCTAATTATGTTATAATAGGAGTAATGTAGGACCATGGGTGTATGGATAACACAGGGGATCTAGCTACCCGACACTTTT
>DRAO01000224.1 GCA_011041825.1 Chloroflexota bacterium | reverse complement strand
GCCACCCCCCTTTTCGGAGGCTAGACCCATCCCCGCAGCTTCATCGCCTCGGCCACCCGGCTCACGGCCACCACATAAGCCCCCAAGCGGTTGTGGATTCCATACTTCTGGGCAGCCTCGTGGACGGCGTGGAAAGCGGCGGTCATCTTCTTGTCCAGGCGCTCATACACCGTCTTCTCGTCCCAGGCGTAGAGGTAGAAGTTCTGCACCTGCTCGAAGTAGGAGACGGTGACGCCACCGGCGTTGCACAGGAAGTCAGGAATCACATAGACGCCCTTCTTGAAGAGGATTTCATCGGCCTCGGGGGTGGTGGGGCCGTTAGCCAACTCAGCCACTATCTTGGCCTTGACGTTATCGGCGTTCCAATCGCCGATTTGGTTCTCCAGGGCAGCGGGGATGAGCACGTCAACGTCCAGCTCCAGCAGTTCTTCGTTGGTGATGTTCTCGGCTCCGGGGAAGTTGATGACCGAGCCGGTCTCCCGCTTGTGGGCGAAGACCTTTTCGTAATCCAGGCCGTTGGGGTTGTAGATACCGCCCTTGGAGTCGGACACGGCCACCACCTTGAGGCCCAGGAGCTCCACGCCCAGCTTGTGGGCAAAGGAGCCAGCGTTCCCGTAGCCCTGGATGGCAGTGGTGGCACCCTTGAGCTCCAGGCCTAGGACCCTGGCGGCCTCACGGATGCAGTACATCCCACCCCTGGCGGTGGCATCGCCACGCCCCGCCGAGCCGCCCAGCGGGAGAGGCTTGCCGGTGATGACGCCAGGCGCATTGTAGCCCACAATCTTGCTGTACTCGTCCATCATCCAGGCCATAATCTGGGGGTTGGTGTAAACGTCGGGGGCGGGGACATCCACATTGGGGCCGATGTAGTGAGCCAATGCCCTGATGTATCCCCGGCTGAGCCTTTCCAGCTCGCTCTCGGACATCTCCTTGGGGTTGCAGATCACGCCGCCCTTGGCGCCGCCCAAGGGGATATCCATCACCGCCGTCTTCCAAGTCATCCAGGCAGCTAGGGCCCGCACGGTATCAAAGGTTTCCTTGGGATGGAAGCGGATTCCACCCTTTGTGGGACCACGGGCATCGTTGTACTGTACCCGGAACCCCTCGAACACCTTCACCGTACCATCGTCCATCCGCACCGGGATGCGGATATGGAACTCCCGCATAGGCCAGCGGAGCAACTCGTGAGTTGCCGGATCGAGCTTCAGTATTTCTGCTGCTTCATCCAACTGACGCTGCGCTATGGCAAAGGGATTCAACTCTTCGTTCCTGCCCATTTCGCCTCCTCCACAGTTTGGTTTTGGAATTTTGGCACACGAAAAGATGTTGCTTCTATGCAGAAGGAACGTCCTCTGCACAGAAACAACATCGCCGATTTAACCCCTCCTGCGTTGTTAAGGTGCCTTCCCTGTAAAAAATTAAAAACTTCCCTCAGGTCTCTCAGACCCGAAGGAAGTTTTCCCCTCCCTTGAAGATGCTTCTTTGCTCAAGATTATCACTTTGCTCCCTTGCCTTTAGTAATACTTAAATTTAGCGTTTCTTATTATATCACATAATCTCCAAAACTGCAAGGATACGTTTTCGCTCACGTAAAATGTTACCGGGTGCTATACTTAGGTCAAATGATAATGTTACCGGAGGTGAATATGCACCCG
>DRAO01000048.1 GCA_011041825.1 Chloroflexota bacterium | reverse complement strand
TTACATCCCCAGGTACGCTTTCTTCACCATCTCCGCTTCCAAAAGTTCCCGCCCTGTCCCTTCCAGGACTATGTTGCCGGTGACCAGGACGTAGGCCCTATCGGCGAGTTCCAGGGCCTCTCGCACGTTCTGCTCCACCAGCAGGATGGTGATGCCTTCCTCATTGATCCGTCTGATGGTGTCGAAGAGCTTGGTCACCAGGATAGGCATCAGGCCCAGGGAAGGCTCATCCAGCATCAAGAGCTTGGGCCTGGACATCAGCCCCCGGGCGATGGCCAGCATCTGCTGCTCGCCGCCGCTGAGGGTCCCCGCCCGCTGGTTTCTCCTTTCCTTCAGGATGGGGAAAAGCTCGAATATGCGTTCCAGCGTCTCGGCCCGCTCTTCCTGCGATTTGCGGGTATAAGCGCCCAGGAGCAGGTTCTCCAGCACCGTCATCCGGCTGAAGATGCGCCGCCCTTCGGGCACATGGGCAATGCCCTTGGCGACTATGGCATACGGCGGGTCACGGTCAATCCTCTCGCCCTCGAACCTTATCTCGCCCGAGACGGGGTGCAGAAGGCCGGATATGGTCTTGAGGATGGTGCTCTTACCGGCGCCGTTGGAACCCACTATGGATACAATCTCACCTTCCCTCACCTCGAAGGAAACATCGTGGAGGGCGGGGACATCATCGTAGCAGACTTTGATGTTCTTAACCTCCAGCACGGTACCTTTCCCCCAGGTAAGCTTTTATCACCCTCTCATTGGAAGCGATTTCCTCTGGGAGGCCTTCGGCGATTTTCTCGCCCGAATCGAGCACGATGATGCGGTTGGATATGGGCATTATGGCTGCCATCACGTGCTCGACGAGGAAAACGGTGATCCCTTGCTCCTGGATTTTGAGGATTAAATCCACGGCCTCGCTCACCTCCGCCGGGTTGAGCCCGGCCATCACCTCGTCGAGCATAAGGAGTTTGGGTTTGGTGGCCAGAGCCCTGGCCATCTCCAGCCGCTTCTTATCGGCGATGGTCAGGCTGCCAGCGAGGATGTCTTTTTTGTCGGCTTCGCCCACGAATTCCAGGATTTCCATCGCCAGTTCCCGGGCTTCCCGGGTGTTTCTGGCCCGGGCCAGAGCCCCCACCATCACGTTCTCCAGCACGGTCATATCCTTGAAGATTTTGACCAACTGGAAGGTGCGGGCGATGCCTTCTTTGCACACCCTTTCCGGGGGTGTCCGGTGATGTCCTTGCCCATAAAGCGCACCGTGCCTTCGTCGGGTTTATAGTACCCGGCGATGCAGTTGAAGAGGGTGGTCTTGCCCGCACCGTTGGGGCCGATGAGACCCACGATTTCGCCTTCGTTTATATCCAGGTTGATGCGGTGGTTGGCAACAAGGCCACCAAACCGCTTGGTGAGGTTTCGGACCTCTAATAGAGCCATAGCTCTACTCCCTCTTATCCAGTTGCGAACCTGCGGTTCAGCCAGGCGGGCAACTTGAGCCTGTTTATCAAAGCCATCAAGCCACCGGGCTGGAACACGGCGATTATCACCACCAATGCCCCATAGACCACCAGGTGTAGCGCCCTTCCGCCACCTCCCAGGTAGACACGGGTGAACTCGGCCAGCGGTATCAGGATGGCCGAACCCAGCAATGGCCCCCACAGTGTTCCAACGCCTCCCAGCACG
>DRAO01000272.1 GCA_011041825.1 Chloroflexota bacterium | reverse complement strand
GTGATAACCCGCCGACTCAAAAGCGCTCGGACTGTAGTCCGCCTCCTTCAATGCTTCCGCGCACCGGTTTATCTCCTCTTGTGTGATAAAACGAGGTTCACCAACCTTCTTTTCCCATTCGTTCCATTTCCTCTTGAGTTCTTCAAGAATATCCCTGTATTTTCTTTCATTTGCCAGGTTCTTCATCTCATAGGGGTCTTCCGCTATGTTGTATAATTCATCGCCTCCCTGGACAGTGTAGATATATTTCCACTCCTTGGTACGCACTGTCCTGTCCTTGCGCGGGTGCCGCAGGGGATCCTGAGCTAAGCACCCGTATTGAGGGCGACATTCACAAAAGACCTCTTTTCGCCACTCCACCCGCCTCCCCTCCAGCAACGGAAGAAGGCTTCTGCCGGAGACCGACTCGGGTATAGGAATCTTGGCAATATCCAATACTGTGGGCAACAGATCCAGATTATAAACCAACTCTTCGCACACCCTCGGCTTGAACCTGGACGGCAGGCTGATGATCAGAGGCACCCTTATAGACTCCTCGTAGACGTAGCTCTTGCTGTTCAAGCCGTGGCTGCCCAACATGTATCCGTTGTCGCCGATGAAGATGATCATCGTCTTTTCAGAGAGCCCCAGTTCGTCCAGAAGAGCCAATATCCTCCCAACCTCCGCATCCAGCCAACTCACCAACCCGCGGTGCCCGGCGATTCCTTTCTTGAAGGCGTTTTTCCGCTCCTGCTTGTCCTCCATCGTGCCGTATCTGGGTTCTACGAAATATGGATGCTTATCGAGGTAGTTTGGTGGAAGAGATACATCACTCGGGTCATACATTCGGGCAAACTTCTCCGGCATCAGGCAAGGTTCATGTGGCACAAAGTACGCCAGCCATAGGAAGAAGCGCTTGTCTCTATGTGAGCTTATGAAGGAGAGCGCCCCATCAGTAAATACTCCTTCCACCTCCGCCCTACCTACCGCAATAGGCTCCCTGTCCTTCCCATTGGGCTTGTATATCAGTTCCCCTGCCGGTGCTACTCCTCCTGCAGGCAGCACGCTGCCCTCCCAGTCAAAACCAAACTTTCGATGCGAATCAGGCAGGTAAAACGGGTCAAAATGCCACTTGCCAACGAAGCCGGTGACGTAACCGCCTTCCCTTATCCGAGGGACCAGGGCGTCCTCCGGGCGCATATAGTCCATATTATCCATCACGCCGTTCTCACGGTTATATAAACCCGTGTGGATCGCTGCACGGCTCGGCCCACACAGCGAAACATTCACAAAAGCATTAGGGAAACGGACACCGGTGCGTGCCAGCCTGTCCAGGTTCGGCGTACTGAGCTCAGGATTGATGACACCGAGTTCGTAGGGATTATGGTCATCCGAAATGATGAGGATGACGTTTGGGATCTCATCAGCACTTGCTGTTCTCTCCCCTTCAACCGGCGCGGTGGCGCATCCTACCAAAGGCAGCAATGCGCCAGCCCCAGCAACCTTCAAGAACTCTTTCCTGCTCATCCGTCTAATATCTTCCTTGCTCATGATCCATCCCCTATCGGTTAGTAAATTAGATGTACTAACCACGACTTAATCTGACGGTCAAGCTGCGTGCTCCTCGTGTGCCTGTAAGGTTGAATTTATCATTTTCCCTCTTTTGTCATCGGTATTGAGTCCAGCAG
>DRAO01000477.1 GCA_011041825.1 Chloroflexota bacterium | reverse complement strand
GCGTGGACGGCCAGCGCCGTGACCCGGCCTCCGAAGCCCTGCGGGCCGATGCCCAACTTGTTCACCCGCTCCAGGATGTCCCGCTCAAGCTGGGCCACTTCAGGGTCGGGGTGGGGCTGGCCCAAGGGACGCAGCAACGCTTTCTTGGCCAGATAAGCCGCTCGCTCGAAGCTCCCGCCGATGCCCACGCCGATGATAATCGGGGGGCAGGGGTTTGCCCCGGCCTTATCCACCGTGTTCACCACGAAGTTAATCACGCCCTCCCGTCCGTCGGCGGGCTTTAGCATCGCCAGGGCGCTCATATTCTCGCTGCCGCCGCCTTTGGGGCAGACGGTGATCTTGAGCTTATCGCCGGGGACGATTTCGGTGTGGATGACGGCGGGGGTGTTGTCTCCGGTGTTCTTGCGGGCGGAGAAGGGCCTATCCACCACCGACTTGCGCAGGTAGCCCTCGATGTAGCCCCGCCGCACGCCCTCGTTGATGGCATCGTATAGGTTGCCGCCCACGATGTGGACATCCTGCCCCAGCTCCAGGAACACCACCGTGAGGCCCGTATCTTGACAGAGGGGCAGCTTCTCCTGGGCAGCAATGCGGGAGTTCTCGAGGATTCTCTCCAGAATCTCCTTGCCAAGAGGGGATTCCTCTTTCTCCAGGGCTTCCTGCAAGGCATTGACCACATCATCGCCCAGGTAAAAGTTGGCCTCCTGGCAGAGCCGTGCCACAGTGTCCTGGATTTCCTGACAATGTATCTCCCTCATAAGACCTCCAAAGTTACAAAAAGGCACCCCATAGGCCATCAAGACCTCGGCGTGCCTTTTTGATGATGTATAAGACAATGCTTCTGGCCTTCCAAGAGGGCAAACTCCTCGCTGAGTTGTGAGCCATCCAATTATACACCCTTTAAGCTTTTTTGTCCAATCTAAATCGCCTGAGCTAGCTCCGTCTGCTCAATATAGTGTATCTTGTGGGGGTCTTCAATCCTGTCAATGAACAATATACCGTTTAGATGGTCTATCTCGTGTTGAAAAGCACGGGCAAGCAGGCCTTCAGCTCTCACCCGAACCCATTTCCCATTGGGTGTTTGCGCCTCTACCACTACCGAGGCTGCCCTTTTCACCTCCCCTATAATTCCTGGCAACGAAAGGCATCCCTCCTCGCCTTCCTCCTCCCCCTCCATCTTGGCAATCTCTGGATTAACCAAGGTGTAAAGCTTCCCCTTATTGCTGGTTTCCTCATCAGGGGGCATTTCTATCACGATTACACGCAAAGGCACGCCGATCTGGATAGCCGCCAATCCCAACCCGTTAGCTGCCCGCATCGTGTCCAACATATCCTGAATCAGCTTTTTCAGGCTTTTGTCGAAAACCCGCACTTTCTTCGACTTTACCCTTAGCTTGGGAATATCTCCGGTCAGTATGCGTCGCACAGCCATCTTTCACCTCATTTACCTGATTTTAGCGGCTCAATTATACATCAGCGGTGTCCGATTTGTCAATGTGGGGTAATTTCATCCGCCTTTTAAATCTCCAAAGTATCGCTTGTCCCCCCCATCCTTAATATGGTATACTAAATTGCACATTCGCCGGGGGTCTCGCATAGATGATGCGGAAGATTCATCTTTTGGTCCTGTTTGCTTACCTGCTCATTGCCCTGATAATGTCTTACCCCTTGGTGTT
>DRAO01000191.1 GCA_011041825.1 Chloroflexota bacterium | reverse complement strand
CGGGCCTCCTCCAGAAGGGCATCGGCCTTTTTGGAGGCATAACCGCTGAAGTTCTGCCCGTCCTCCTTCTGGCTGGAGTGCCAGAGAGGATAGGGGTCGGGATCAGGGCCTAGCTCCCATTGGATTATGGCCGCCTCGAAGTTACGAGGGTATAGGAAATCCCGCACCAGTTCGGAGTAATTCAAGATTTGGGGCACAGCTTTAACGCCCAGTCTATGCCATTGCTCGGCCAGCATCTGCGCTATCTGAATCCGGGTGGGAGAGGAGTTGGTCAAAAGCACGAAGGCAAGCTCTTTTCCGCCCTTCTCCCTGATGCCATCTCCATCGGTGTCCTTCCAACCGGCCTGCTCCAGGAGCGCTGCGGCTTTGTCGGGGTCGTAATCGTAATGCTTTATGGCCGGGTTGTAGGCCCAGGAATTCGGCAGTATGGGGCTGTGGGCCACGATGCCCTGGCCCTTAAGGACTTCATCTGCAATTGCCTGACGGTCTATGCCGTAGAGCAAAGCCTGGCGCACTTCTCTTTCTTTGAAAAAGGGCACGTTGGGGTTCTCCAGGTTAAGTACCACGAGTGTGTAGCCTGAGAGGATTCCGGAGAAGAGCTGTAAGCTTTCCATAGAAGCGGCTTCCCCCATATACTGAGGGGGAATACGGCTCACGCCCTTGACCTCCCCTCGCCTGTAGGCCTCGAAGGCCCTCTCATAATCGGGGTAGAACTTGAACTCCACCTGGTTTATGTATGGCTTAGGGCCATAGAAGGCCGGATTGGCTTCCAGCAGGATATGGGTGGCGTCCAGTTCTTTAAGGCGGAAAGGCCCCGTGCCCACGGGTTCCAGGTTGAACCGGGATTGAGCCATAAGGTTAACCGGGATGTGAGACCAGATGTGCGCTGGCAGGATGCCGATGGAAGTATAGGTGATGAAGGGGGCAAAAGGCTCCTTGAGGGTGAAGCGCACTTTGTACGCCCCCTCTTTTGCCACCTCCACGTTGCGCCACACCTCGGCCAGGGAAGGCAATCCGGGGAAATCGGGAGATTGCAGTGCTTTTATGGTGAAGATTACGTCGTCAGCGGTAAAGGGGGCCCCATCGTGCCAGCGCACCCCCTGGCGCAGGTAGAAGGTATAGGTCAAACCGTCTTCGGAGATTTCCCACCGCTCCGCCAGGTCGGGGACGGGATTGCCCTGTTCGTCTATGGCCGTGAGGCCGTTGAACATCAGGGCGCAGAGGTCCTCGTCGAGTTCGCTGAATTGACTGAGAAGGGGGTTGATGAAGCGGGGGTTACCTGCTACTGCTTCCACATAAGTGCCGCCTGGGGCGGGGACCACCACCGTAGAATATCGCACCGCCCCATACCAGATAAGGCTTCCCAGTAATATTACCCCTATGAGGAAGAGCAATATCTGCCAGCGGATAAACCTCGCCAAAGACCCTCCCTAACCTGATTGAAATTACCAATCACGGTCAGATACAGAGTTCCCGGAGCGTATCTAGTCGAAGAGAATCACGCTGATGAGGGAGGAGAGCAGGAACAGGATGGAAAGCACGATAGCGGCGTTGAAGAGCGTCTTCTCGATGCCCCTTCGTGTTTTATATACCGAGCCCTCCCCTCCAAAAACAGAGCTTAAGCCTCCACCTTTGCTCCCCAACAGGATAACCACAATCAACGTTATGGAAAGCACGAT
>DRAO01000331.1 GCA_011041825.1 Chloroflexota bacterium | reverse complement strand
GGAGTTGGTTGTACGCAGGCCATAACGGAAACCTCATCGAGGTACATTGCGCTGGGTTTGCCGTCGCCATCGTTGAAAACCCCGAAGTATATGCGTATTTTCTTCCCCTTTGGCACATTCGGTAAGGGTAAACTTTCCGAACGCCATTCCCCGGTGCTTCCTCTTCTCTTCCAGGGCACACCCAGGATGGAGTTGTCATCCGGGTTTATGAGCACCACTTTCTGCTCATCGAGTCCTTCCGGGTCCTGGGAGATAGCGAGATACCAGAAGTTGAGGGTAACTTCATAGGCCTCAGGGGGAATCGTGATGTCCTGCCATATTGAGGAGAAGGAGAAGACATCCTCCTGGGGGTTGAGGTTCCCCAGAAGCATAGAGCGACTTCCCTCGTGAGATTTGTCAGTGGAATAGCGGGCCATCTTGGGCGTCTTACCCATCTCCCATCCGCCGTCCTCCTCAAAATTGCCATTCGCTATGAGGTTAATGCAGGGAGGACCTTCCCACCCTGGGGAAGCCTGGCTTTCCCCCGGGGTTATAACCAAGGCCGCCAGGCATAAGATTAACGCCATCAAACGCATAAGGGTCATTTATCCCTCCATAAAAAGCAGCTGCTTTCAACTTGCCGGCTCATTGCAGTTTCTTCCAAACCGCATACATCCTCTGGATAGCTGTGAGGTTGGAAAATAGGGCTAAAGCTCCCAGAGTTACGATGGGCTTTGCCAGGAGGAGGCCTATGATGAGAAGGGCAATCCTCTCAAAGCGGGTGAAGAATCCCCCCTTGCATTCCACCCCTAACCCTTCAGCCCTGGCCCTGGTGTAACTCACCATAAGGGAGCCCACGATGGTTATGTAGGTTAGGAGCCCGCCCAAGCGAGGATTTCCTTGCAGATAGTAGAGCATAAATCCCAGGTAAATCACCCCTTCCCCGAAACGGTCGAGGGTAGAATCAAGGAAAGCGCCGAAGGGGCTCTCTTTACCTGTGGCCCGGGCCACGGCTCCGTCTATGGTGTCGAAAAGCCCCGCTGGTATAAGCATAAGCCCTGCCGCCTGCCATAGCCCCCGAGCCAGAAAGCAAGCCACCGGGATGGTTAACAGGAAGCCGGAGATTGTGAAAGCATTGGGCGATATGCCGCTACGCCCTATAAAGCGGGCTACCCTGTTCACAAAAGCCCTGCTTTTCCCTCTAAGCCATTCTCCTATCACGGGGTTTCCTCCTTAAATCACGCTGGTACAGTGTGAATTTTAACATCAGCTTGCGGCGCCCTTGGAGCTCCTGATAGAATTCAAACACCTGAGAAGCTACGTTATGCCAGGAGTAGCAGGCAGCCTTTTTGCGTCCCATCTCCCCCATATAGGCTCTGAGCGAGGGGTTATTCAGCAGGTAAACTATGGCCCTGGCAAGAGCCTCAGGGTTTGCCGGGGGGACAAGTATCCCCTCTGCCCCCGATTTAAGGACATCGCTGTAACCGGGTATGTCCGAAGCCACCACGGGCTTGCCTGCCGCCATAGCCTCCAGCAGCACCATCCCGAAGCTCTCAAAGCCAATAGAAGGGGCGCAAAAGACATCGCAGGTATGGTAATAGCGGGGTAGTTCCTCTTCCGGAACCTTGCCGACGAATCGCACCCCGTAAATGCGGTTTTCCCGCACGTATTCCACGAAGGGCTTCTTATCGTCCTCATCAAAGGC
>DRAO01000241.1 GCA_011041825.1 Chloroflexota bacterium | reverse complement strand
TTTCATCATCCTTTCCAGTTCCTCTTTCGTCTTAGGGCCTGCGAATCCTTCCTCGGTCAATTGGAGGGCTTTGTTGAAATACCCTATGGATTCCTCCATCTCACCACTTTCCTGTAACTGTTGGCCTAGGGATATGTAGAGCTCCTGGAGGGGCCAGGCGAAGGGGGCTTTAGGGGCCCCCATATCCAGAGCCTTTTCCAATTCCATTATGCTTAAAGCTGCATACGGGGCTTTAACTTTGCCCCCGGGCAAGAAAGCCTTATGCCGATAGAGGGCTGCCAAATCCAGCGAGGCCTGATAGAGGGAAGGCTCAATCCTGCGGGCCTCTTCCAAACAAGCTATTGCCTCCCGGTAAAATCCATCAAAAACCGGAGAATCCGAGGGCAAAGCCAGGGCTATGTTCCGATATGCAACCCCAAGCTCATACCATTCCCGGGCGGAAGCAGAGCCCTTCTGAGCAAGCTCTGTCAGCTCCTCCATCCGATTCCAAAGGGAGGGGTGGATCAGGGTGAGTTCCAGCTTGTTCGAGGGCTCCACCTCCACCCATTGCCAGGACAGGCGGAAACCATCGAAATAAGCCGAGGAAGGCGAAATGACCACCAATTGGTCCTGAGGGGTCAGGTGGGGGAAATGCACCGTGACCCTTATGCTGGATACGGAGCCTGCCCACAGGGCAGCGGAATCAAGCGGGTATATGAGCCTGACAAGCGGGTATCCTTCAAGGGAGAAATCCCCTTGAACCAGCACCTCTCCCTTGGAAGCAGGGGGAATCAATGTTTCCAGAGCCTTCTCAGGGGTGGGGGCGGGGTATTCTTCTTCCCCTATTAAAACCTTCAAATCCTCCACCTCAAGGTCCCCCGTTTGGAGCCGGAACGTAATCATCCTGGCGTTAAAGGGGTTGGGGTTCTGAAACCGATATGAAGCCGTAAACTTCAAACGCAACGGTTCGTATTCCAGAAATATGTCCACTGCCAGGGAATGGAGGTGAACCCTGTCTTGGCCGGTTAGGGGTATAAGCACGGGTAAGGCTGGCTCTTCCGCCTTACACCGCTGAGGCAAGGCGCCTGAGCCCAGGATAAATAACAGGAGCAGCAAAATCTTACCCCAGATGCCCCGGGGGGCAAGCCTTTTCAACCGGGGATAAAGGCTGCATCTTCCGTGCAAGAACCTCACTGCCCCACGAGGAGCGGGCCTGTAAGAACCTCCTTTAAACTTTCCCGCTGGCCTAGGACTTGCGTTCTTTCCCATAATATGTTATGCTTACTGATGAAATTGCTCTCCGAAAAATGAGGTTGCTATGGTAAAGCTACTGCTCAGTTGGGATATAAAGCCTGGTCGAGAAGGTGAGTACTTCGATTTCATCGTCAGGGAGTTTGCCCCTAGGCTGATGAAAATGGGCATCCAAATAGTGGAAGCCTGGTACACGATTTTCGGCAATGGGCCTCAAATTGTAACCGGAGTGGTAGCCGATAACCTGGACACCCTGAAGGAAATTCTCGACAGCGATGAATGGCGAGAGCTTAAGACGGAGCTGCTGGAGTTCGTGACCAATTTCCAGCAGAAGGTGGTGCCTGTCACCGGGCGTTTTCAACTGTAAATGGAGAGTCTGTATCAGTTTAGTAGGTCTTTAACCCCCGGCACACGAGGTGCCGGATTCAGCAAACCCATGATGCTCCCCCGCCACAAGGGCGGGGGTATCTGAC
>DRAO01000491.1 GCA_011041825.1 Chloroflexota bacterium | reverse complement strand
TTGGGGCGGTTTGGATATATGCGTTACGGGGTGCCCACATCGGGGGCTATGGACCCCTTTGCCTTGCAGGTGGCTAACATCCTGGTGGGAAACGACCCCGGTGAGGCGGCGCTGGAAATCACCTTGATAGGGCCAACCCTGAGGGCTACGGAGGATTGCCTCATCGCTGTCGCCGGAGCCGACCTGGGCCTGCGGGTGGATGACAGGGAGATGCCGATGTGGATGTCCATTTTCGTGAGAAGGGGATGGGTCATCGAATTTACCGGGCGCAGGTCAGGTTGCCGGGCCTATCTGGCCGTAGCCGGTGGGATTGACGTGCCCAGGGTTTTGGGCTCTAAGTCCACTTACCTCAACGGCGGCTTCGGAGGCTTTGAGGGCCGTGCCCTTAAGAAGGGCGACCTCATCCCGGTGGGCAAAGCTCCGCCTGACCTGGTGAGCCTGGCGGGGCGGTTCTTCCCTTCTGAGCACATCCCGCCCTACAGTGATTCGCCCCAGATACGGGTGATACTGGGGCCTCAGGAGGATTATTTCACCGAAGAAGGCATAGCCACCTTCCTTTCGGCTACCTACAAAGTGAGCCCCACTTCCAATCGGATGGGGTACCGTCTGGAAGGCCCTCCGGTGGCCCACAAAGAGCGGGCTGACATCATCTCTGATGGCATTCCCCTGGGAGCCGTTCAGGTCCCTGCCGATGGGTTGCCCATCGTTATGATGGCTGACCACCAGACCACCGGCGGCTACACCAAAATCGCCACCGTCATCAGCGCCGACATCCCCCTGCTGGCTCAGTGCGTTCCCGGAACCAGCACTGTCTCCTTCAAGGCCGTGTCCATCGAGGAAGCCCGAACGCTTTACATAAAGATGATGGAGTCTCTCAAGAGGGTGGAAAGCCCCGAGGAAGAATGGTGGTAGTTTTAAATTGACGGCAGCGAAGCCCTGTCAAAAATCATAACCCTAGAGGATGAGGTGATGGAGCCAAGGGAAATCAGGGAGAAAATCCGGCGTAGGGAATGGACGGGGCCGACCCCCGGTTTGGCCCCTGGCTATGCCCAGGCCAACCTGGTGGTATTGCCTAAGGAGTGGGCCTTCGAGTTCTTGCTTTTCTGCCAGCGCAACCCCAAGCCCTGCCCCGTGCTGGACGTAACCGAGGTGGGGTCGCCGCATCCCGCAAGGGTGGCCCCCGATGCCGACCTGCGGACCGACATCCCCAAGTACCGGATTTACCGCTACGGCCAGCTGGAAGCCGAGGTGACCGAGATCACGGATTACTGGCGGGATGACCTGGTGGCCTTCCTGATCGGGTGCAGTTTCACCTTTGAGGCGGCTCTGATGGCAGCGGGCATCCCGGTGCGCCACATCGAAGAGGGCCGCAACGTGCCGATGTACATCACCAACATAGAATGCGTGCCCGCCGGACCTTTCCGGGGGCCGATGGTGGTCTCGATGCGTCCCATCCCTTACGAGAAGGTGCCCAAGGCGGTGACGATAACGGCTCGCTATCCTAAAGTGCACGGAGCTCCCATCCACATCGGGGACCCTTCGGCCATCGGCATAGAGGACATAAACAAGCCCGATTTCGGCGATGCCGTAACCATCAAACCCGGTGAAGTGCCTGTCTTCTGGGCTTGTGGGGTTACGCCTCAGGTGGTTGCCAGGGAGGCCAAGCCCGAGTTGATGATAACCCATTCTCCCGGACATATGTTTATC
>DRAO01000447.1 GCA_011041825.1 Chloroflexota bacterium | reverse complement strand
CGAGGGCAGGTTAAAAAGCATTTTTTGAAGTGTTTTCTCGTGCGGGGGCTTCGCCCCCGCACGAGAAAACACCCGCTTTTTCTATCCCTAGCCTGCGGAGTAGTTTCCAACCCCGGAGTTTTTCGACACCCTCCCCAAAACGAGGTTTGACAAAAGGGTTTTTATATGTTAATATAGCACGTGAATTTGCGGGCACTTTTCCAGCCTTTAGATAGCGGGCGCTCTTATCTAGAGGGGTGGAGGGACCGGCCCTATGAAGCCCCGGCAACCAGAACCGGGAAGTCCTTTCCGGTTCCCGGTGCCAATTCCGGCAGGATGCTTTTCCCAAAGCATCCTGGGAGATGAGAGTGGGATCCGAGGTGATTTCCCTCTCATCAGGAGGGATTTTTTTGTTTATCCCCAGGGCCCCCTTCACCGGGGGCCTTGATTTATTTCCAAATGCGTTTTTGACGATGACCTCGTCACCGTCAAAAACATCCCCATCCAAGGAGGAATCCCTTGCGCACCATAGAATGGCTCGACGGAAAAGTGCGACTCATAGACCAACGGCAGCTCCCTCGGGAATTAGTGCTGGAAGAATGTACCGATTGCCGCCAAGTGGCACAGGCCATCAAAGAGATGCACATCCGGGGGGCTCCAGCCATCGGTGCGGCAGCAGCCTTTGGGCTGGCGCTCACCGCCTACCACAGCAAAGCTGCCTCGCCAGAAGAGTTGCTCCAGGAGCTGGAGGAAGCCGCCAGGCTCTTGCGCACCACCCGCCCCACTGCTGTCAACCTCTTCTGGGCCATTGACCGGGTGCTGAGCAAGGCCCGGGCCATTGAAAGCGATGTTGTAGCTCTCAAGGAAGCCGTAATTCAGGAAGCCCAAGCCATCGCCGAGGAGGATGTAAACACCAACAAGCGGATGGGGGCCTACGGGGCTGAGCTTATCGAGGACGGCTACAACATCTTAACCCATTGTAATACCGGGGCACTGGCGACGGTGGATTATGGAACGGCTCTGGGGGTGGTCCGGACGGCCTGGGAGCAAGGTAAGCGCATCCATGTCTGGGTGGATGAGACCCGCCCTCGGCTTCAGGGAGCCCGCCTTACCGCCTGGGAACTGAAGCAATTGGGCATCCCGGCCACTTTGGTGGCCGATAACGCCGCCGGATTGCTTATGCGCTCTGGAAGGGTGGACATCGTGCTCGTGGGCGCTGACCGCATCGCTGCTAACGGGGATGTAGCCAACAAAATCGGCACTTACAATCTGGCAGTGCTGGCCCGTGAGCATGGCCTCCCCTTCTACTCGGTAGCGCCCACCTCCACCGTGGACCTTTCGATACCGTCGGGTGAGCACATCCCCATCGAGGAAAGAGACGCCGAGGAGGTAACCCATATCCGGGGCATTCCCATCGCCCCTGAAGGTATGCCTGTTTACAACCCTGCCTTCGATGTAACCCCTCACCGCTACGTTACGGGCATCGTTACCGAGAAAGGCATTGTCTATCCGCCCTTTGAACTCAATCTGAAGAAGGTGCTGAGGGGCTAATTTTTCGCTTCTGGCTTCTGGTTGCTAGCTGCTAGACTCCAGCTGCTGGCGGCAGGGCTGTAGGCCAGGGGATGCGAGGGGCGTCTCCCCGCAATTTCATTTCTCCCGCCAGACGAGCTGGCGGGCTCCGGTTTGAGCTGATGCTCCCCCACCACGAGGGGGGGTATCAGCCGAAGGCCGGG
>DRAO01000479.1 GCA_011041825.1 Chloroflexota bacterium | reverse complement strand
GGGGCTCTGGGCTGTACCATTGGCTCCTTGATCACTTACTGGATTGGCGCCAAAGGTGGCAGGCCTCTCCTCCTCAAGTACGGGAGATATGTGCTTATCTCCAGACACGACATTGAAATGGCCGACCGATGGTTTGAGCGCTATGGAGAAATTACGGCCTTTTTCTCCAGGCTTATGCCTATCGTAAGGACTTTCATTTCCCTGCCAGCAGGGGTTGCCCGGATGAATTTCGCTAAGTTCACGGTCCTGACCTTTGTGGGCTCACTTATCTGGTGCTGGGTTCTGGCCTGGGTGGGCTACATCTTTGGAGAGCATTGGAGGAAAGTACGGGAGATTATGCGACCTTTTGATATACCAATCGCCATAATCCTCATCGCCCTGGTGATTTGGTATGTATATCGCCACATCAAACGCTACAACGAAATTGCCGAGTACGAATGAGCGTTCCCGAGGCGGTTTGCTGTAATAAGCCGCACGCTTTCCAGCACTTCATCAACTGTTATGGCCTTTATGCAGCGGAAATCCCGGCATTTCTTGTTCCACCTCCCCTTCACGAAGCAGGGGTTACAACCCACATTATGCCACAGGATGATGCTTTTGCCCCCGTATGGCCCATACATCCGGGGGTCCGAAGGCCCGAAGAGGGCTATCACCGGGGTCCCTACAGCCACCGCCAGATGAGTTGCCCCGGTGTCGTGACCGATGTAAAGCCGGGCCTCTTTGAGCAGCGCCCCCAACTCCCCCCAGTTTAATTTCCCGGTCAGGTCCAGAGGGCTGCGTTGCATAGAAGCCTTAATCTCAGCAGCTAGGGCCTCATCGCTCCGGCCTCCCACCAACACCACCGGCATACCATCGCTTATGAGGGCATCGGCCAGGGCGGCAAAGCGCTCCGGTGGCCATCGCTTTGCCGATAACTTCATCCCTGGGTTGACACCGCCGCCGGGGTGGATAACTACGGGCGGGGAAGCAAGGCCGTCCAGGTATGTACTGGCTTTGACCTGAGCCTCCGGAGGAGGGAAAAATTCCATCTTGGCATCTTTCACCGCTATTCCTATCGCCCGTGCCAGGTCCAAGTACAATTCCACCTCGTGTCTGACCCCTTTAACCGGCACCCGGACGGTCAGGGAAAAACCCCTCCCTGCGCTATCCAGACCTATACGGTGGGGAACCCCTGCCAGGAAAGGAACGGCTGAGAGCACAGGCGAACGCACAGGCACGAAGGCAAGTTTGTAGCCTCGCAAGCGAACGGTCCGAATGAAGCTTATGTAACCCCGCAAGCTGAAATGCCCGCTTCCCACTGAACCACAATCCACCAGTTCGTTGATACGGGGGTTGTTTTCCAGCATCGGCCTAGCCCAGGAGCTCACGGCAAAGTCTATAGCCGCCCTGGGGAAAGCCTCCCGCAGCACCCGCACCAGGGGCGTCGCCATAAGCACATCTCCAATGCAGCAAGGCAGCAATACGAGCAACCGGAAGGACGAGGAAGAAAGCTCCCGGTAATCCAAGCTCTCTTGCCGGAAGAAAGGCTTTAACCCTTTGCACAGAAATTCCACCAACTTGTCCTTGAAGTTCCCCATAGCCCAATCACCATCCCATCGGACAGGCTCTAAACCGGGGAGCAGGCGTTCTCTAACGCCTTCCCATCTGGAAACGCCCCCAAATCGACCTTGCCATAAGCTGCACCTCCTCTAGCCGTAGGAAATAAGCCAACAAAAGGTAAATCCCCAACCCCGTAGCC
>DRAO01000238.1 GCA_011041825.1 Chloroflexota bacterium | reverse complement strand
GTATTTTGCCGAGGTATCCATCCATATCCGCTCCCTCCGCTTGGGGAAGAAGGTGGTTTCACGCAAAACGCTGCCGCAGGTAGCGCTAAATTTAATCGCACCAGCAGATTTCCCCTTCCATCTCCTCGAGTCCGTCCCACTCCACCACCAAGTGAGGATATGGGTGCTCGATTTCCCTTAAGGTCGAAGGGTGGATAGAGGGGGTGAAGCGGAGTTCCTCATCCGGGTGGAGGTCCTTTATCAAAAGCCGCAGCCGAACAGGCCGGTCGGCGGAAAAGCGAAGTTCGGCCCTCCTGAGGGAGGGGGCAAGGCAAAAGCGCACTTCGACACGGTGCCCGTAGTAATTGGGGAAAACAGCGCCCAGTTCTTTCCCAGCCAGAGGGGAAGCCAGCATTGGCTCCAGGACGAAATGCCCATCGAAGGGGTTTTTATCCAGCCCGATGAGAACCTTGCCGAGCAGGGCCGAAAACACCCCATTGGTCCAACCGAAGCCCCTCTGGGTGGGATAATGAGGGGAACTCACAGCGTTGTGATTCCCCTCGACCACGTTGTACTTCTCCCACATAAAGCCGGTCTCCTGGTATTCCGAAGCACACAGGGAAAGCCATTTGAGGGCTATGCGGGCGGCATCTTCGTGGAAGCCATATTTCTTCAGCCCCTTTACGGCAATCCAGTGCAGGGGAGCCCAGCCGTTGGGGTAATCCCATTGATAAGCCTTGCGGGCCTCTCCTTCCAGCACCGGGTAAGAACCTTTGGTACAGGCAAGGCCCCAGGGCTGCTCGAAAGCGGGAAGGGCAGCAACAGCCTTATGGGCCTGTCCCTCATCGGCCACCCCCACGAAAAGGGGGTGAAAGAGGGCCAGGGAAGGACGGTCGGTGAGAAGCCTCCCCGCTTTATAATCGTAGTCGAAGAACAGACCGCTCCGGGAATCATAGAGGTGGCGGTTGATGAGCATCTTCCTGTGCCTCGCCCTATCCTCCCACTTTGCGGCTTCATCCTCTCTGCTCAGGAAACGAGATAGGGATGCCAGGTGCTTCTCGTAGCTATAGAGGTTGCAATTGAGGTCCAAAGCATTGAGGAAGCGGCACCGCTCGGCCCAGCGGGTGCTGAAATCCCACCCTGATTCAAACTGAGCCCTCGTTTCATCGTCTGGATGTCCCCAATCGCAGTAGCGGGCCAGGCCTGTGGGGGTGGAATGGCGTCCCAGCCACACTTCCTCATATTCCCGACGGAGGAGTTCGTAAGCCTTTAGCACCCAATCCCTTTCGGCGCCCCACTTCATCACTTCGGCTACCATCCGGTCCAGGTACGGAGGCTGAGAGCGGGTCAAGGACCTAGCGTGGGAATAGTTGAGCACGTGACCGTAGTTCTCCATCTCCCACAGGAAATTTTCCACCGTGTCCCGCACAGCATTCTCACAACCGTCTACGGAGAGGCCCTCGATGGTGAAATAGCTATCCCAGTAGAACAGATAGGGGAAGAATTCCTCGTTGGGGAAGACATAAGGGTAAGGGAGGACGATGCGGTTCCCTTCTTCAGAGGCGTCTTTCCTTATGAGATTGGGCCACATCGAGACCACATAGGAGTGGGCATCAATGATTTCCCTTTCAAAGCCAGAGAAGCGTCTTTCCACTGTCTTCCCTCCAATATCCCGGTCAAGGGTAGATGCTTTTTAAAGTTATCGGGGGTTCCCCGTAACATCAGAAGCCATTATAAGTGAGCTTGTGTTCTGTGTCAAACACAGGTTGTTCGAGGG
>DRAO01000052.1 GCA_011041825.1 Chloroflexota bacterium | reverse complement strand
GGCCCGGTGGTAGCAGAGAAAGATGAGGGGCAGCCATGCGGCCACGGCGATCATGTTCAGGTTCCCGAAATGGGTGACGAAGAGATCGGAGAACATGAAGGCGATGGCACCTAGTAAGGCGGCGTAACGTCGTAGATTCGTAAATTCGTAGGTTTGTAAATTGCGCAGGCAGATGTACATGAAGGCCCCGGCCAGGAAGAAATGGAAAACAGCCATGAGCTCCATGGTTTGGTAGGTCAGCTCCGGGGTGAGGAGAAAGAAGAGGAGGTTAATGGGGTAGAAGAGGCCCGATTGGTTGTCGGCGGCGAAGGGAGCCCCGCTGTAAAGATGAGGGTTCCAGAGGGGGATGATCCCCCGCCTCAGGCTTTGAGCGGCAAAACGGTAGTTGGGGTAGAGAAAAGAGACCAGGTCGCCGCCTCCGGAGGGCATCCACGTCTCGGTGAAGAGGATGGGCCAGAAGAAGCCCACGGTGACCAGGGCGATGGCCCCCAGGGCCAGTACGTCACGGTGATAATCCTTTGCCAGCCGGCCGCATTTGTAGAGAAGATACATTGCTCCATAAGCTGCCAGCCATAAACCGAGAAGGGCTTCCTTCCACAGCGAGGTCATTAGCCCCCTAGCTCTTTCCCGCGGGTAGGTTTCGGTCCGGCTGCTCCAGAGCCGTTAAAAAATCAGATAGTTGAGCCTTTAACGCCTCAAATAAATCGGGCAAGGCCTCGCCTAACCCACGCACTCGTTGCCACTCCAGGTCGTAGCCATAAGTGTGGCGGAATAGATGGCGGAAGCGCAGATATTCGGCCAGTTTTTTCTCCAAGGGGTAGTCAATGACGGCGGGGCGGACGGAGCCGAAGGGTTGCCCCATGCGCTTCAGGAGCAGGGTGTGCCAATTTGGCCCTTCCGGCAGGTCGCCATCCAAGCGCACCGCGATGCGTTCGAAAATGCGCTCAACGCCGTTATAAAAATCATGCAAGTATTTCGCTTCCCCCTGCACCTGCACCTCGTCTGGCTCGGCGGGAGCGCGGGCCAGGAATTGATTCGACCGCTCAACCAAGCGCTCCAAATTGCGCAGCTCGTTTTCTATCTCAAATCTCAGGGCTTCCAGCGGCTCTGTGGGCATTTTTACCTCCCCCTCAATGCGAGCTCGGAGCTCCGGCCAAGCCGACTCCAATGGGATCAGGTCCAGCTCTAGGCCCGGCGGCAGGAGTTCATAACAGGCCGTCAACGCCTCAAGGTAACGCTCTGGCCGCAATCCCTCGACGGCCAGGTCCAGGTCCGAACGATTATGCCAGGGGGCATCGCCGGCGGCTGAACCCAAGAGAACCACCCGCCGCACGCCAAAGCGCTTCCGCAGCAGCTCCGCGCAGCGGTCAGCTAGGCGACACGCCTCCTCTCGGGATATAGCGGCAAATTTCATACTCTCCTCCCCCCATCCTGATCCAATCGGGCCAACTTGACAAACCCTCATCCGAGTACTAGCCACCCGATGGGTTTTTCAGCAGCCCTTTTGTCGCTGTAAAGTGGCGTCCTGATAGTCTCCCTCTCAGGTGTTGCCGATCATTACCGCTCCAATACTACAGCCGCACTTCCCATTAAGGGGCCAGAGGTGACAGTCACCTTACGTCTAATCAGGCGTGAAGCCGGGCGTGGACGCCCCTTTGTAGCGAAATAGCTTGCCCTAGAGGAAAGTGTCAGGTAGCCAGATCCGAGTATACACTGGATGGGTCGGGTTTGTCAAGACCGCATCGTCTACCACTTTAGGCCCT
>DRAO01000350.1 GCA_011041825.1 Chloroflexota bacterium | reverse complement strand
GTGCGCCTTTGCTTTTTCAGCTCGGTGAGGAGGTTGTAAACGGTCTGCCAGGCAGCATTGGCCCCTACCTCGCTGCGGATATCCGGCACCACTTCGGCGCCCAGACGCACCGGTATGGGGCGGAAACGCATCTTGCGGCCTCGGTAAGTATCGTCGGAAAACTCGGAAGAGAGCTTGTGGAGGGAACGACGGATGCGGGGATTGGCAGGGGAGAGGTGAATCACATAGACCTCACGGATGTCCTCGCCCTGTTCCAGCAGGGTATCAAGGGCAAAAGTTACCACCTGGGGCTGTCCCCCCAAAGTCGCCATGAGAATGCTTCCGTGGCCCATTTTACTGTCTCCCTTTGCCTTGCCAAACACGCCGCCGGAGACGACCTGCCCTTACCCCCGCCCCTTCTCCCATTCGCCTCCGCTTGAGCTCCGGCGATGGGAGAGGGGGAGTTCCCCCACTTGCAACTTGCAACTCGCAACTCGCAATCGGAGGCGCTTATGGAAACCTTCCCGGCCATATTCATCGGCGGGCCGCCTCACAGCGGCAAATCCGTCCTCACCTACAGCCTAACCCAGGAGTTGCGCCGCCGGAAGGTGGAGCATTACGTGCTCCGGGCCTGCCCCGACGGCGAAGGCGACTGGGCTAACGAAGCTGCCCAGCAGGTTGTGCGCACCATACGGGTGAAAGGGGCCTTCACCAGGGAATTCGTGGAGAACATCTGCCGGGACCTGGCCAACCGTCACCTCCCCCTCCTGGTGGATGTGGGAGGGAGGCCCACGCCCGAACAGGAAGTCATCTTCTCCTATTGCACCCATTGTATCCTCCTCACCAAGGATGAAGCCTCCAGGGCAGAATGGCTCGACCTGGCCGAACGCCACGCTATCATCGTTATCGCCGACATCACGTCCGCCCTCGAAGGCGAAAGCTACATCATCGAAAGGGGCCCTGTGCTCAGAGGGGTTATAACAGGGCTGCATCGGGGAACCACCGCACGGGGTCCAGTCTTCGACGCTCTGGTGGAGAAGGTGGCTTCCATCTTCGATTACGATAGGGAAGAACTGCGGCGGATGCACTACGCCCTCTCGCCGGTGGAAAACATCATTGACCTGGACAGACTGGCGGGATATTTCGGGCTCCCCGATTACGGCGCCCGCTGGGAACCCCACCACCTCCAACGGGTGTTCGATGAGCTTCCTTTCCAGAGCCCTATGGCCCTCTATGGGCGAGGCCCCAATTGGCTCTACGCCGCCATAGCGGTGCGACTCCATCCTCAACCCCTCTATCAATTCGACGTGCGCCTGGGATGGGTCAAACCTCCTGCATTGACCTGGGGCCTTCCTTCCGAAAGAAGCCCTGTTCAGGTCGAAATCGTAAAGCGGCCCGACCACACCAGGCTGGAGTTCAAGCTGACCAGGGCTTACATAGATTACCGAACCGAAGCCTCGCAGGTGAGGATACCCCTGTTGCCCTTCGACCAGGGCATCGTGCTGAGCGGCAAGCTCCCCCTCTGGCTGTGGACGGCGTTGGCGCTTGCTTACAAGGATGCCCTGTGGCTTGCCGTCTATCAGCCGCAATGGAAGGACAAAGCGCTGGTGATCACATCACGGGCCGATGAGCCCATTGTGGGCGATTATGTGATTTCCCCCCCGGTCTCAATCACCCCTAACCCAACCAGAGTTTAAATCCGTGTTTCCTGAGAAGGTGTCTGAATTCACGGGCGTAAATTGCCTGTGCTACAAAATTATGCTCTGTAAACGGAGCTTTTCAGTAT
>DRAO01000156.1 GCA_011041825.1 Chloroflexota bacterium | reverse complement strand
CCAGATTGCCGCGCTCGGCTGGCTGGGGGTGCAGGGGGAGGGCGAGCCCTTGGAAGTTGATGAACCGGCGCTGTTGGTGATGGGCACAGTAGACCGGCAGGGACAGGCAAGGATTTCCAGTGTGGACTACCTCTATCGCTATGAGGAAGAGCAGCTCCCTGAGGGCGATTGGATGCTGGAAGCGCTCGATGGAGAGGGCAATGTGTTGAGCTCGGTGCGATTCGGCCTTATCCCCTCCACCCAGGATGACATAACGCCCTTCTTTGTCACGCTGCCTGTAGATGACCCTGCTCGCGTGGCGCAGGTGAGGCTGACTCTGGCAGGACAAGTCGCCTCAGCCATCCTCCGCTCCCCCTCCGCGCCGAGGGTCGTCTTTGATCCCCTGCCCACCTTCGGAGATGCCCCGGTGAGGGTGAGCTGGCGTGCGGAGGATGCCGATGGAGATGCGCTCCGCTCCACCTTGCTCTATAGCTCCAATGGGGGGCAGACCTGGCAGGTGCTGGCGGTGGACCTGCCCGATACTAGCCTGGAGCTTGATCCGGCCATGCTTTCAGGGGGAGAGGCCCGCTTCCGAGTGATCGTCAGTGACGGACTGAATGAGGCGGAGGCTGTATCGAGTCCCCTCTCGCTCCCCGATCGGCCACCTCTTGTTTATATCTCATCTCCCTGGGGAGACACCTTCGCAATGGATGAACCTGTCATCCTGAATGGCTATGCTTATGACCTGGAGGAGGGGGAACTGCCCCCGGCTCAACTCCAGTGGTTAGATGCGGAGGGCCAGCCTCTGGGCCAGGGGCCACGCCTGGACATCACCGGACTCTCCCCTGGCGAGCATCGCATCATCCTCCAGGCTCGGGATGCCACTGGACAGACCGCCCGTGCGGAGGTGACAATCACCGTTGAAGGAGTTATACCTACGGGCTTTAAGCCGTTGTGGGGGCTGTTGTCTGCCTCCCTCTGTGGATGGGTGGTAACTGTGGGAGGGGTGGTCGGGGTGGTGATCTTCGCCCGGCGGCGCCGCTTCGCCAGATGGCTCTTGCTGTTCCTGATCCCGGCGGCCCTCATCCTCACGGTCTCATCCTGCCTGCTGGCTGTGGAGGTGTTATCCAATCGCCAAGAGGAATCACCAGAGGCCACGCCGGTAGCCCAACCGATTGCGACTGCCACGCCGGTGCCCCCCACACCTACGGAGGAGCACCCAGCCCCCTTCTTCGGCCCCATCGTCTTCGCCGAGGGAGTAGCGGAGGATAACAAACCCATCAACCCCGCCACTACCTTCCCCGCTGGCATAACGATGGTTTACGGCATCTTCAATTACGAAGGGTTGAAGGATGGATTGGAATGGACCTACACCTGGTATCGGGATGGTGAGCTAGAGGCCACCAGAACGGAGATATGGAAATCTGGAGAGGAAGGGAGCGCCTGGGTCAATCTCTGGAACGACGCCGGCTTGCCTTCCGGAAACTACGAGCTCAGGCTTTACCTCGGCGATAAGCTGCTCCAAAGCGGCACTTTTGTGATAGGGGAGTGAAACCGACCCCGCTGGCCGAGATGAAGGTTTACTTTACAGGAGTTACGCGCTTGGCAGATAGAAGCGCATAGCTCAACCCTAATCTAACCTCAAGGATTAGGGTACTCCGCGCCCCAGGCGCGGTGCGCAGCTGGGGCTGCGCATTACCCCGAATGGATTTAGGCCTTTTCGGCCAAAACCGCGCAACTTCTGTTACTTTAGCTGTGAAAAGCCTACTGCAAAAGTCGTAACCCTAATCT
>DRAO01000237.1 GCA_011041825.1 Chloroflexota bacterium | reverse complement strand
GTGAGGATAACCCCTAAAGGTGAACGCAGGTCATGGACGAGCATATCCAGGAAATCCTGCTTAAGCCTCTCCAGTTCCCTGGCATCGGTCACATCCCGCATAACGATGACGAGGCCAAAGGGAACCCCCTTGGTGTTGCGGACGGGGGAAACAATGTATTCGATTGCCCTTTTGGAAGGGGTTGGGGTTTCGATGATCCACCAGGCCCCTGGTGATGGTCCGGAGAGGAGGTTGGATAGTTCCAGAGGTGGTCCCATCTCAGGCTGAGCCCACTTCCTTATCAACGTTAAGGCATTCTTGCCGATGAGCTCTCTCACGGGAGTTTCCCACAGCCTGGCAGCTATGGGGTTAGCAAGGATGATACGTCCTTCCTTATCAGTAACCACAATGCCTTCTCCCGCTGAGTTAAGCACAGCCTGCAATTTATCCCTGCTCTCAGCGAGCTCCTTCTCATGTTGTATGCGGAGTTGACCCATTGTGCCCGCAGCCACGGTTATCATTATCAGAGTTCCAGCACAGATGATGAACCGGACCAGCCATTTTTCATCCCAGGGACCTGCGAGAGCATTTATGGTCCCCAGTAAGATCAGGCTCAACGTGCAGGCGAGGGCTCCCCCCTTAAACCCGTGCCGTATCCCGATAATGAGCAAGTATAGGGCGAAGAAACCGAGAAATGGGCTCGCCAATCCTCCCGTTAGGAAAACAGCACTGGCTATGAAAAGGAGGTTGCCAATTCGCAAAGCCCAGGATGCAAAGGTGATGAACTTCTTCCGGTGGATTAGATAAGCCATTGTGAGGTTGTAGACCACTCCTCCGGTGCTTAGCGCCAGAAGCCAGGGGTTTATCATAAAGTGGGCAATGAGGAGGAGCAAGATGGTCCCGATTCCTACTATGATAGCCATCAGGGTTTCTACCTGAGGCATCCCCAAAGGAGGGGTCTTTCTCATACGAGCACCTTCCTAATATTCAATACCCTTCCGCCCAAGGAGCCCTTCTCGATAAGGATGCTTGATCTCCTTCATCTCTGTGACCAGATGGGCTCGTTTGATGATTTCGGGATGGGCGTTTCGTCCTGTTATTACCAGTTCCACATTTGGGGGTTTCTCTTCCAATAAGGAGAGCACTTCCTCCAGGGATAGGAGTCCAAAGTCGAGGGCCACATTTAATTCATCGAGTATCAAGAGGTCATACTCTCCGCTCACCAGTGCTCGGCGAGCTTCCTCCAGGGCTTCCTTTGCTCCACGGATGTCCTCCGAGGCAGGGTTCTCTCTATCCACGAAATCGGGCCGCCCGAATTGGCGCAAGGTGATGTTGGGGATGAGCTTGATGGTCTCCAATTCACCGTAATGGGGCCAGCCTTTCATAAACTGGATGATGTAAACTTTCAGGCCTTGCCCTGCCGCTCGCATTGCCAGCCCTAAGGCAGCAGTGGTCTTACCTTTACCGTCACCGGTGTAGACCTGGATTAACCCTTGCTTGAGAGGCAATGTTCCCTCCTTTGATGGTGTGGACTTCTGATGCTTCAGCGAAGGGGTCGGTGGTGGTTCGTCTGCTGAACCGCAGAGTTCACGGAAAATTCCATCTTGGCAAATTATCCCTTCTGAACACGAATTTGTCAAGTTAGCCCTTGTTGAGGGTGTGTCCCAAGAATGTCGGGGGCTAAAATGGCCCTCACCTCTCCCCAACCCCCTCCCCTCTCCCGCTCGGCCCTGTCGGGCCGGCAGGAGAGGGGAGGGGTAACTCCCCCTCTCCCGTCGCCGAAGCGCAAGTGAAGGCGAACGAGAG
>DRAO01000122.1 GCA_011041825.1 Chloroflexota bacterium | reverse complement strand
TTTCCGGAACTGGCGAAATTAAGCCCTCAGGGCACCGTCCACTCCCGAACCATCTACACAGCCATAAACCTGGTGAAGCGCTGTCCCCCAGCCCCCATCCTTGCTGAACTGAAGGTTAGGGAGTGCTTCACCTACGTGGGTAATGGGTACTGGGTGTTCGATGAAAGCAAAGTTTAAAGGAATGCCTCCAAAACAAGGTCCTTTAAGGAAAGCCCTTTCTTCGAGGGCGGCTTCGCCGCCGTCGAAGCACCTCTGTAATAAGGAATCGAGGTGGTGGTGATGAAGGGGTTATTCAAGGTGAGTGTGGACACTAAACTGCACATTGATATGGAGTGGTGGGAGAAGCAGAACAAGGACTTCCACTTTCACCTCTATAACGAATTGTGTCCCGAATGCAAGGAGAAATTCAAGGATTTTGACAAAGCCAAGTTCATTGATTGGGTTGACCCGGATACAGCCGAGGTGAAAAAGGTTGATGGCCTCTGGCAGGCCCTCATCACCTGTTGCAGTCGGAAGCCGGATTACCTTTCCCCCGATTTGCCCGTAACCACTGCTGTGTTCCGCATCTTCCTGGCGAACAATAACACCCCCCTTTCGGCAAGGGAACTCGCTGAGAAACTGAACTGGCCCGACCCAGAACGCCTCCTCCGAATCTTAACCAAGGGCAGGGTGTATAATGGCATTAAACCCGTCAGAGCAGGCAGGTAGTGATGGTTAGAGGAGAGGATGAATTGTCTTTTGGCGGTGGTTCAGCCGCCGCCAAAAAGCAATCCCCCTTTTGCACTGAAATCATCGCCATAGGCAACGAACTGCTCATAGGGGAGGTCCAAGACACCAACACCCACTGGCTCTGCCGCCAGATAACGGGCCTGGGTGGGTTCGTGGCCCGTTGCCTGATGGTGCGTGATGACCCCGAAGAGATAGCCTCGGCCATCCGAAGCTCCTTAGACCGGGGGGCTCGGCTGATAATCACCACCGGTGGCCTTGGCCCTACCGCTGATGACCTGACCCTGGCTGCCGTAGCTGATGCCTTGGGGCTTCACCTCCGAGAGAACCCGGAAGCCTTGCGTATGGTTGAAAAACGCTACCGGGAGCTCTACGAAACCGGGTTCGTTGAAAGCCCCGAGGTCACCCCCGCCCGCAGGAAGATGGCATCAATTCCGGAAGGAGCCACACCTCTGGCCAACCCTGTGGGCACTGCTCCAGGGATATTGCTGAGATTTGGAGATGCCCACATCGTGTGTCTCCCCGGCGTTCCCGAGGAGATGAAGGGCATCTTCGAGAGCTCCCTCACGCCTTTCCTCAAAGAGCTATTCGGTCGGGCCTTCTACCGGAGCGTGACCCTTTCCGTAGAATGTGGGGACGAATCGGCCATAGCCTCAATCGTTGACGAAATCGCCAGGGCTCACCCCGATGTTTATATAAAATCACGGGTACGTGCATTTGGGGAGGAAGTGCGCCTCAAGGTAACCGTAGCAGCATCAGGAATCACCAAGGAAGAAGTGGAGCATAAACTTCAGCAAGCCATTGCCCATTTAAAAGAAAAGCTCCCTATAGAGTAAGCCTCACAACTTGGGAGAAATTCCCACTTTTTATGCGGCCACGATTAAGTGGGGAGCTACTGCGTCCTCAATTAGCCTATATACTTAAGGAATTTGCGCTCTCTAGCGCAACGTATTGGGCGTTAGAGGACGCCTGCTCCTCGGATTACATTACAAAATCGAGTTTGACAAACCGCTACGCCACCTCGATAGTGCGGGTTCCAAAAATAGAGGGAGGGAGGAAAAAT
>DRAO01000451.1 GCA_011041825.1 Chloroflexota bacterium | reverse complement strand
GCCATGCTATTGAGGCCAGGGTGTCCCCTTGCTTCACGATGTAAACACTCCATCCGGGTGGAGCAGGGCAGAAAGGGGTAGGGGTGGGCTCCGTTACGATGAAAGGCGTAGGACTGGGTAAAGGAGGAGGAATGGGTGTCGGGGTTGGTGTTGGCGGCGGAGTTAAAGTGGGGGAAGCAGTAGGAGGCAAGGAGGTGAACGTGGCCGAAGGGGTGGGGGTTGCCAATCTGACCAGGGGGACCTTTTGCAAGCCGATGTCCTGGTAGTTCATTAACAAAGCCGCTAATATGGTAACCAACATCACGGCCACCAATGCTGCGCCTATGAGCATCTGGGTGAACCGTGACGAACTGGGGAGCCTATTCGACATCTTCAGCCTCCTGGGAAATCCCTCTGGGCAGCCTGGCCTGGCAGATAGGGAGCAGTATTATAAAGCTGGTGCCCTCTCCCATCCTGCTCTCTGCCCAGATGCGCCCTCCGTGGAGTTCCACCAGCGTTTTCACCAATGCCAAACCTACCCCTCTCTCCCCCAGCCCTCGTATCAGGCTCTGGTCAGCCCGGTAAAATCTGGTGAACACCCGGCTGAGGTCTTCTGGAGCCACGCCTCCGCCAGCATCGGTGACGGTTATACGTACGTATTTGGCCTCCTCCTCAGGGGGTTCGGCCTTAACCTCCAGCCTGATGGTGCTTCCCCGAGGGGAGCATTCTATCGCATTGGTGAGGAGGGTCGTTAACACGTGCTTCATCCTGTCAAAATCCATCTCCACCGGCGGCAAATCTTCCTGGATGTCCATCTCCAGCTTCATCCCTGAGGACTCAATCTGGGCCCGCACGGTTAGCAATGCTTCTTCCACCAATTCTCCCATCTCTACCAGGGTCAACTTTAACCTCAACCGTCCGCTGTCCACAGCCGCCACGCTTACCAAATCGGTGAGCAATTTACTGAGGCGTTCGATGTTAGATTTTATCCGGAGGAGGAAGCGGCGTTGCATATCACCTATAAGTCCTACGGATTCGCTCAACAGCAAGTCCGTATAGCCCATAATGGCTGTCATTGGATTGCGGACATCAGCAGCTAATGAGGCCAGGAACTGGTCTTTATCCCTCTGAGCTTGCACTTCCTCTGTCAGGTCTATCAGGACAACGAGGAGCTTCTCATCAAGCCTGATGAGCTCTGCCTTTATGAATCGCCCGCCTATCTCCAGGGAGGCGGTGACTTCCTTCTTATCTCCACCAAAGGCTTCTTCCAGGGCTTTGACCCATTCGGGGTCTTCGCTAAAGCTGGATAGCGGTTGGCCTACGAATTCCCTGGTGGGCCAGCCCAATATGCGTTCCACGGCTTTATTGCCCCAGGTTATGTTGCCCCTCTTATCGCACATAATCAATCCTACGGGCAGGGCTTCCAGGAGCTCATCCGAAGCTTGGGGGCTGCCTCGCTCCAGCAAGCTTTGCAACTGGTCCCTGAGCCCTTGGAGTTCGGTGGATTGAGCTACCACTTTAGCTTTGAATTCTTCGGCCTCCTTCCGGGTTTTATGGGCCTCCTTTTCGAGGAGTTTCCTTTCCTCTTGCAGGGTTCGGACTTGCTCTTCCAGTTGAGCTATGCGGTCCCGGGCAATTTCCATATCTTCTTGTTGGCGAGCCTTCTCCTCCTCAAAGAGGGCCTTGTACTTGGCTATCTCCTTCTCCCGGTTGTGCAACTGCCAGGCCAGGTTCTCTGCTTTCTTCTCCAGGGAACGGTAGAGCTTGGCCCTTTCCAGGGAGGTGCTGACATCTCCCACCAGGAGTTTAAGCAG
>DRAO01000399.1 GCA_011041825.1 Chloroflexota bacterium | reverse complement strand
TGTCATCCCCATCGGTCGTTTGACCTGGAAAGGCTACGTGAGGGCCATCCCGCAGGGCTGTCCCATCACCTTCCGGGAGCCCTCGATAGAGACACACGAAAACGGGATGGTCTACCTGGCCGGTGCCCTGGTCAATGCCGGTCTGGTGGATAGCTTCGACAGCTTCCTGCGGTTCCTCAAGGACCACTTTGCCCGATATGAGCGCATAGACATACTTCCTGAGGGTATGCAGCCCAAGGTGCTGGCCATCGAGCACTTCCATCGGCAGCCCAAGAAGGGCAGCATAAAGGACCCCTCGAAGGTGGAGCTCGTCTACCCGGACCCGGAGCGTTTCCCCCGCATTGATTTTCCCTGCGGCGTGCGGGAGGCCGAGATGCAGCTCCTCTCGGCGCTCTTCCGGGCCCGGGCCTTCAGGGAGCCAGGGCCGCTCGACAAAGTGGTCATCGCCATCCTTCCAGGGCACGGCTCTGTGGCCCTCTACGGGGGGCCCAGGCAGGAACTCACCGACATCCTGATCAACGGTATGGAGATGGAACCGCCAATACGAGTATGAGGCGCTCGTTGTGAAAGCCATCCAATTTGTCCAGAGCATCGCCTGCTATCTTCTCTCCAGGGCCGTCGGCACGCCCTATCCACCCGTGTTCTGGAGCTGGCTTTCGTGTCCGGAGTATCGTGAGGTGCCAGAGCCCTCCCTGCCCAGCGAGGATGGGGTCAGGGTGAGGGTCCGATATGGAGGCATCTGCGGCAGCGAGATAGGACTCATCTCGCCTGGGCTCCTCTGCTGCCAAGAGGCGCCCCCCGATTTTCCCAAACCTCCCGCAGGTTTCAGAAGCTGTGGGAGGTTTGAAAGGAGGTGAGCCCAATGGAGAAAGCTTTGCGTTACGTTCGGGCAGCCTTGGGCAAGGTGAAGGCAATCCGCTACAAGCTGAACGCCAAGCTATGCTCATTGAGGCTGCTGGAGCGCAGCATGTTGGCACGAAAAATGATGGACGTGGCCATAATGGGTATCAAGGTGGAGCCCATCCCCAACTCTCTGGACGATGGCAAGCGTGCCATTTTGGTGAGCAATTATCCTTCGGTCTCACAGACGTTAAAGGCGGTCATAAAAGTTGGCTGTCGTCTGCCTGGGGAGAAGCCCCGATTGAAGGCCATCGCCAGGAGGGAGCTCGTGGAGAGGGCCAGTGTGCTGCTGAAGGCCCTGGGGGTGGATCAGTACATCTTCCCGGCCACGAAGAATCGTTCTGGTAAATACACGCTGGAGCCCGATACCCTCAAGAAGGTCCTGGCTCACCTGGACGGCCAGGGGAATGTGTTGTGGCTTTCCATCACGGGCAAAACCAGGGGCAACGGCCTGCTAGAGCGTGACCTGAGGACCGGGGCAGCGCTCTTTGCCCTCAAGAAGAAAATCCCCATCGTGCCTATGGGGCTGGTGACCAGGGAGGAAGAGGGAAGGGTCAGGATAGTGGAGGTCAGGTTCGGGGAGCCGATAGAGCCGCCGGAGGTGGGAAAATTGAGCGATTTCGAAAGGAGCGATCTCCTGGTGGATATCTCACGGCTGATAATGTGCCGCATAGCCGCCTTGCTTCCTCCCGGCCAGAGGGGGGATTTCGAGGATGTGGAAGACAAGTTGGAGGAGGTTCGGAGCAGGCTAAACTCCATACATCGTAATGTATAGCGCCGAATGGCTTTCGGTCAATTGCGAAAAACCCGCTGCAAAAGTCGGGGCTAAAAGCCCCGGCTTGAGCGATGAAAGCCCGCCAAAGGCGGGCTAGCCAGGGCGCTTCCAGCGCCCTTTCTC
>DRAO01000154.1 GCA_011041825.1 Chloroflexota bacterium | reverse complement strand
TGGTGGAGACGGCCAACATCCTCCACCACGCTACCCCTCGGAGCCTTTTAATCCTGGATGAAATCGGGCGGGGCACCAGCACTTACGACGGCATTTCCATAGCCTGGGCGGTAGTGGAGTACAACCACAACCACCCCCGCCTGCGGGCCAGGACCCTTTTCGCCACCCATTACCACGAACTCACCGAATTGGAGCGCTTTCTGCCCAAGTTCCGCAACTACAACGTGGCTGTGGACGAAGAAGGCGGGCGGGTGATCTTCCTGCATAAAGTCGTCCCCGGTGGGGCCGACCGCAGCTATGGCATCCACGTGGTCCAACTTGCGGGGCTCCCTAAACAGGTGGTATATCGGGCCGAGGAAATCTTGCAGGAATTGGAAGGCAACTCTCGGGAGGTAAGCTCTCGTCCCAGGGCGGTTAGGGCCCGGCAGCTGCCCCTTTTCAGCCCCACTCATCCCCTGGTCGAGGAACTCAAGGCGCTGGATGTGAACTCGATGACCCCGCTGGAGGCATTGAACAAGCTGTACGAGCTTCAGGTGAAGGCAAAGCAAGCCTGATGCAGTGTTTGGGCGATGGCAGAGCCATCGCCCAAACACCCTCGGTCATTTCCCCAGCTTCTCTTCCAACAGCGGTATGATATGCGGGTCAAGCAAATGAATCCGTATCTTGCGGAGGAGGCTATCAGGAGGTTTGGGGAGTTCGTAAGGCTTCATAATCTCCTCGAGCAGCTCATCCTTCTTCAAATTGAAATCCACATCGGAAAGGGTATAGGCCTCTTCCAGGAGCTTAACCAACCTCTCTTTCTCTGCTTCTTCATCTAACTGCGAACCAGGAGGGAGATGCCTCTTCAGCTTCTCCAGCATCTTCTCGGCTATGCGCTCTTTGAACTCCTGGAAGCGGCTATAAGGCATCCGACGCATTCTCCAGAGGAGTTGTTCCCCCGGTGTTGAACCTTTGGCCTGGCCTATCCTGGTGCCTGTTTCAGGAGGAATCACGCAGGGCACGTATTCCTTAAGGGCATAGAGCTGGTGGTCTTCCAAAATCCCCTTTATTTCCTCGGCTATCCCGTTTATCTGTTCCTCATATTCCCGCTGTTTTTCCCTGTTCTGGCCTTCAATTTCCCTAAACCGCTGCTTAAGCTCCTCGGGGATGTTCTCACCCTGCATAAGGGCTTCCTTAAGTTCAGTGAGGATTTCGATGGTCTGGTTTATCTCTTCCTGATTCTGGGAAAGGTGCTCCTCCCGCAGAGCTTGAGCTTCCTTAGCTTTCTCCAAGATAAACTCCATCTGCTCCTGGGTTAGCTCCAACCCATTTATGAGGTTCAAGAGCTGGACTTCCCGCCGCAGGGTTTTAAGTTCCCCGAAGGCTTCATCTCCAGTAAACTGGGCAACAGGATTAGCCGAGACCACCTTCGCACACCCACTCATAGGCAATGTCAACAGAATTAGCATCAAAAGCGGTATGATTTTCCCCCAATTCCCTTTCATTGTTTATCCCCCCTTTCTTATGATAGGTTTGCATCCAGGTTACAGTGTAATCTCTCTTTGTTAAGAGGAATAAAAGGGGGTGTAAAAATTTTGTAAATTTGGGCTGAAGGGGGTCCTATCCTATTCCAACCAGGCTAAGAGGGCCAGCAAGCCCCAGAGATAGCTCCGCCACCCAAACCCGCAAATTTGCCCTATGCACACCGGCGCAATGACCGAGTGGCGGCGGAAGGACTCCCGGGCGTAGATGTTGGACAAGTGCACCTCCACCGTTGGCAGTCCCACCCCGGCGATGGCGTCCCGCAGGGCGATGCTGGTG
>DRAO01000469.1 GCA_011041825.1 Chloroflexota bacterium | reverse complement strand
GCATCTGCGATGAGATTGACCTGGTGGATCAGATCAACCGTCTGGTTCCGGCCCCACGGCGTCAGGTCTCCGTCGGACAGGCGGTGAAAGCCATGGTCATCAATGCCCTGGGATTTGTGGGCCGCCCCTTGTATCTTGCTCCTGAATTCTTCGCCAACAAGCCGGTGGAGCTCTTGATCGGACCGGGGATCACCGCCGAGATGTTGAACGACGACAGCCTGGGGCGTGCCCTGGACAGGCTTTTTGAGGCCGGTTTGACCGAGGTGTTTGCCCAGGTGGCCTCCCATGCCTTGCGCCGATACGGCATTGAGCATCGCTTTGTCCACGTGGATATCTCTTCCTTTCACGTGCATGGAGCTTACGAAGGAGATCAAGAGCCCGGTGTGATCCGCATCGTGCAGGGCTACTCCCGAGACCATCGGCCGGATCTGAAGCAGGTGATAGTTGGACTTTTGACCACCTATCGCTCGGCCCTTCCTGCCTGGATTCAGGCCCTGGACGGAAATGCTGCTGACGCTAAAGCGGTGCCCGGGCTCATCAAAGCATACGTGCAACAGTTTCGGGAAGGAGAGGAGCCCTACTTTGTAGCCGATAGCGCCCTTTACTCCGCAGAGAACCTTCAAGCCTTGTCGGAGGTGAAGTGGGTTACCCGTGTGCCGGAGAGGATAGCGCTGGCCCAAAGCCTGGAAGAGGCCGTCTCTGTGGCCGATATGAGAGAAAGCAGCCTGGCGGGATATCGCCTTCTGGAGGTATGCACCACTTACGGGGGTGTGCCTCAGCGATGGATAATCGTCTATTCGGAGGCTGCCCGGAAGCGTGATCTGGCAACTTTGGAGAAGAGAATCGAGCGCGAAGCCGAGAAGATGGAGAAAGAGCTGCGCAAGCTGGCACGGGAGGAGTTTGCCTCCCCAGAAGCCCTCGATGCAGCGGTAGCCCGAAAGGGGCGGGGATGGAAGTATCACACGGTGGAGTTCACCTGGGTTGCCACTCCCCATTACGGAAGGCGAGGCAGGCCTGCTGCCGATGCCGAGCCGGAATGGGTAGGGTGGCGCATTGAGGGATGGCAAATCCGGCGGGATGAAGAAGCTGTGGAGAGGGCCAGGGCTCGATGTGGGAAATTCATCCTGGCGACCAACGAATTGGACGCCGAGGCCTTGCCTGCAGAAGAAATCCTTCTGGCCTACAAAGGGCAGGGAGTGGGGCCGGAGAGGGGCTTTCGTTTCTTGAAAGACCCCATGTTCTTTGCCGATAGCTTCTTTCTGAAGTCGCCCAGGCGGATTATGGCTCTTATTATGGTGATGGGATTGGCGCTGCTTGTGTATGCTCTGGCAGAGCACAAATTGCGCCGCCGGTTGCAGGCTCGCAACGAGAGCATTCCCAATCAAGTGGGCAAGCCGACGCAACGTCCGACAATGCGGCGCATCTTCCAGATGTTTGAAGGGATTGATGTATTGATAATCCGCACCCCCGAAGGGGTGGAACGGCATATCACCAACCTGAGTGATTTGCATAGACGAATCCTGCATTTGCTTGGCCCGGCCGTTGAAAAATGCTACCTCGGCCCCACTTAACTGCGGAATATGGGTTCTATGTAACCTTTACCGCCACAAATTGGACAGGGTTTCTTTCCCTTACCGCCGCAGAAAGAGCAGTCCCTCTCCTCCATACGCTCAGGATAGGTTAAGGCGAAGCGGGGCTGCTTTCCTGTGCCATTACAAGCGAGACATTTTTGCCATCCAGTGCCATTACAAAACCAACAAGTCTGCTTCTTAGTCTCCATTGGAATCCTCCTCATTTAGCCGAG
>DRAO01000011.1 GCA_011041825.1 Chloroflexota bacterium | reverse complement strand
CGACTTCTGGCTGGATTTCGTGGCCAGGGGGTTGCTGCTGGTGAGTGAGCACATTGAAGGCCCGGGCATCCTGGGGCGTGTGGGGACAATCCTGGGCGATAACGGCATCAACATCTCCTTTGTGCAGGTGGGTCGCAAGGGCCGGGGCGAGAGAGGGGTGATGATACTGGGCGTGGATGACCCTATCCCTCCGGAAGTGATGGAGGAACTTATGCGGCTCCCCACCATCCGGGGAGCATGGTTAGTGAAACTACCGGCCTAGGGTTATGTCAGGCTCGTTTAACACCCCATCTTGAAGTTGCAATACCCTATCCGCTTCTTGAGCCAATTTCATCTGGTGGGTGACCAGCACGATGGTTTTACCCTGCCGATGGAACTGGCTCAGAGCTCTCATAACCCTGGCCCCACTGACGGAATCCAGATTTCCTGTGGGCTCATCGGCCAGGATAATGGGCGGGTCATTAACCAATGCCCGGGCCAATGCCACCCTTTGCTGCTCCCCTCCCGATAACTCCCCCGGCAGATGGTGGGCTCTGTCAGCTAAACCCACCATCTCCAGCAACTCCATAGCCCTCTCTTTCCTGCGTCCCTTAAAGGTGCCCATTAACTCCATAGGGAGCATCACGTTCTCCAGAGCTGTGAGGGTGGGGAGAAGCTGAAAGAACTGGAATACAAACCCTATATTCCTGCCCCGCCAGCGTGCCAAAGCCTCTTCATCCATACGGCTGATCTCCTCCCCGGCCACCATCACACGTCCCTGGGTGGGGCGGTCGAGACCCCCAATTATGTTAAGCAAGGTTGATTTGCCACTGCCAGAGGGCCCTACCACAGCCACGAACTCCCCTTCACCAACAAAAAGGTCTACCCCTTTTAACACCTCGACCTTTCTTGAACCCTGCTGGTAACTTTTCTTAACCCCTTCCAGTTCAATCAAAACCCATCCTCCTCTCCCTGAGGCTCACATACCTTTGCTGCCCAATGATGATGTGGTCCAGAACCTCTATGCCCAACAACTCCCCTGCCTGAACAATCTGCCGGGTAAGGACTATGTCCTCCGGCGACGGGGTAGGGTCACCGGAGGGGTGATTGTGGACGACGATGATGGCAGCGGCATTGGCCTTTATTGCCTCCCGGAAAATCTCGCCGACCTGTACCGCCGCTATGTTTAGTCCTCCCACGCAGATGGTGGGGATGCCCAGCACCCTGTTTTTAGAATCCAGCAGCACCGTCTTAAGGTGCTCCTTGGCCAGAAATCCCATCTCCAGCATAAGCAGATTAGCAGCATCGGCAGGCGAGCGTACCAGGGGGCGCTCTTGGGGGGAAGCAACGAGAAGCCTGCGTCCCAGTTCGAAAGCAGCTTTCAACTGAGCGGCTTTGGCGGGTCCCACCCCCTTTTCAGCGCACAAATCGGCAAAATCAGCTCCTGCCAACCCCACTAACCCACCATAGCGGGCAATGAGCCGGGAAGCCAGCGCCAGGACGCTTTCACCCTCCACTCCTGTGCGTAAGATGATGGCGAGGAGCTCCGCCGTGGAAAGGGCTCCCGGCCCATACAACTTCAACCGTTCCCGAGGGCGCTCTGCCTCGGGCAATTCTTTGATAGTAGGATGGTACTCCACCTCATCCGGCATATGGCCTCCTGTTCTTCCCTTCTTTGCCCCACGGTGGGGCGAAATCAAAAAGCCCCACTTGGCTAAGAAGTAATTCCGAGTATAATTGGTAGTGCTACAAAACGATTCTCAGGGAGAAGCCTATGTCCAATGGTTACATCCACAGGATGGGCTCCATCATTATATTAAGCCTATGGT
>DRAO01000021.1 GCA_011041825.1 Chloroflexota bacterium | reverse complement strand
GGAGTTGGACGGGACGTTCGGGGTGAGGAGGAGGGGGTACTTCACCACGGTCGACGGAAAGGAAAGCGTCGTGCTCTCCAACAAAGACAGCGCGTTCATCAAAATCGACGGGAACAATGCTACCATGCTCACCCGTCCTGACTTCCAGGGAGAGGCTCTGTGCTGGCGTGCCACCGCCGATCTTGACTCCTTAACCATCCCTGAGGAGTCGATGGAGCCAATCCTCGCTCCGGAGTCATGGGAGGAGAAGGTCGGTTGGTCCACCAACACCGTTAAGCTGTCCGAGGATGAATACCTGGTGGGATGGCACGCGGTGTTGAAAGAAGACCTGTCGTACAAAGACGGCCTGGCCTTGATCGATCGAAACGGAAAGCTCCTAGCAATCAGCGATTATCTCCTGGCACCGCAGGGGCTTGTGGAAAACTACGGGGATAGGCCATTGGTTATCTTCGGAGATGGCTTGGTAAGGTATGAGGATTACTTGATCTGGATCGGTGGGGTATCTGATTATTGTATTGGTATCTTCATTGCCGGGATCGAGGAAGCACTAAGTAAGCTCAGGGAGGTAAGGTGAACAGCCGCTTTGCCGTGGAACGGCTCAGTAGACTCGTAAGTGAGATAAAGCCGCTTCGCTATCGCCGAGGTTTGCCGCTTGCGGAGCGGAAAATTGTCTCAGACAATGGCTCAGAGGGCAGATGGAAACCCATCCACGTGGGGAAGCTTAAGGGGGAATGGGAACGGCGCGGTGACGTCCCCAACGTCGTCTTCAGTTGCGGGCAGGTGATGTCCGAGGACACTCTCTACGTCTACTACGGTGGTGCCGACATGATGACCGGCGTGGCAGAGGTGAATAAGGAACAGGTGCTCGCCTTTATAAATGGGGAAAAGAGAGAGGCTTTTGCAGCGCATCCGCTTCGCTGAAGACAAGATCGCCCGCCGCCTGGAATCGGTTGAAACGCTGGTCTACCGACGTCGCCAGCCCTTACCACCCTTCCGTTTCCACGCCGGCGATGAACCCCTGGTTGCCCCGGATGTGGACGACGGTGGCTGGCCAATCATAGAACCCGGTGCCTGCTGGGGTGAACCGGGCCAGAGCTTCACCCTGCGCACCACTTTCACTGTGCCCGCCGATTGGCAACCGCCCGTGGCGCTGCTTCTGCCCATCGGGGACGCCCACCAGTTTGTCCACCCGGAAGCATTGGCCTACATCGATGGTCAGGCCTACCAGGGCATCAATGCCAGTCACCAGGCAATCATATTGCCCTCCCGCTGCGGCGATGGCGCCGCACACCTCCTGGCCCTGCACGGCTGGGTGGGCACGGGAAATGAGCCGGTCATTATGGGCCAGCCAGAGATCGTGCAGATCCATCAGCCTACCCGCGATTTCGTGGCTGCCGCTCGTGTGGCGCTGGGCGTGCTCAAGGAGTTGGACGAGTCCGATCCCATCCGAAGTCGCCTGCTGAACGTCCTGAATGAGGTGTTCCTTTGCCTCGACACGCGGGAACCCATAGGAAATGGCTTCTACAAAAGCGTCATCACGGCACAACAGCTCCTCGACGAAGGCCTGACGAGGGCCGGGCCTCCCCTGGATGTGGACATCATTGCCGTGGGACACGCCCACATTGATGTGGCCTGGCTGTGGCCCGTCAGCCGGACCCGGCACAAGGCTGCCTGCACCTTCAGCAGCGTCCTGCGGCTGATGGAGCGGTTCCCTGAATTCCGCTTCGTTCAGAGCCAGCCTCAACTCTATCAGTTTGTGGCCCGGGACCATCCGGACATCTTCCGGGAGATTCAGGCCCGGGTGGCGGAAG
>DRAO01000095.1 GCA_011041825.1 Chloroflexota bacterium | reverse complement strand
CCCGCCGGGCGATGAATCACCCGGCTGAGAAGCCTTAAAGCCGGTTGAAAACCGGCTGAGGATTAGCGGGTTTTCAACCCGCTTCCAGATTCTTAGCCGGGAGCTTCCAGCTCCCGGACATTTCTGAGCCCAGCTTCGTAAAAGTGTCAGATGGCTAGAGAAAGGGTTGTTTTTGACGGCAGTTTCGTTCTCGAAAACGTTCGCCTCTCCCCATAACTGCGCACAGGAGGTAAATCTTTGATCGGCAGGCTACTGAGCAACCGCTATAAGATAATCCGGGAACTGGGCAGCGGAGGGATGGCCTGGGTTTACTTGGCATACGATACCTTAATGGAGCAGGAAGTCGCCATTAAAGTCCTCTTCCCTCAATTTTCCCGGGATGCCGTTTACCTGAGCCGCTTTTACAATGAGGCAAGACTGGCAATGGTGCTGAACAGCCCTTACATCGTTAAAATCCTCGATTACGGGGCTGAAAGGGACACCCATTACTTGGTGATGGAATATGTGGAGGGTCGGATACTTAAGGAAGTGATTGAAAGGGATGGGCCAATCCCCTGGCCCAGAGCCCTGGAGATAGCTGCGCAGGTGGTTATGGCCCTGGAAGAAGCCCATAAGCACGGGATAGTGCATCGTGATATAAAGCCCCAAAACATTATGATTACCCCTGAAGGGGACGCAAAAGTGCTCGATTTTGGCTTGGCCCGGGTGCGTGACCTGCCTTCGGTGAGTGAAGGAGGTTTCCTGGGCTCGCCCCACTACATAGCACCGGAGCAAGCCATCGGAGAGAAGGTGGATATCCGCTCGGATATCTATTCCCTGGGGGTGGTAATCTATGAGATGGTAGCGGGCCGCCCCCCTTACGATGGCGATAACCCCTGGGCCATAATCAGCCAGCACATTTCAGCCTTCCCTCCACCCCTGGCATCCCTCGGGGTTGATGTACCCGAGGTTATTGAATCCCTTATCCTCAAGGCGATGGCCAAGGCCCCACGAGACCGCTTTCAGACCCCTTCGGAATTTCTCAAGGCCATAAGGGCTGTCCTGGAAGAGAAGCCACTGGAAGTGAAGCTGCCAGCCCTCCCCTCGGTTGAAGAATTGTATGAGAAGGCCCTGGAAGCATTCGAAAACGAAGATTGGTCCACCGCCTTTACCTACCTTTCTCGCATCCAGACGATTAACCCGGAATACCGGGATGTGAAGGAATTGCTGACCATTGCCGGGAAGAGGGCCCGGTTGGAGGCCCTCTACAGGGCAGCAACAGAAGCAATCGTGGAACAGAGGTGGGAAGAGGCAAGGGATGAACTCCAGGAAATGGTGGCTATGGAACCGAGCTACCGAGATGCAATCGGAATCCTCTCCCATTTAGACGAGGCCCGTTTCGCCTATGAGAGAGGGCTTGCCTGTTGGGAGAGGAAGGATTGGGCTAAAGCCGCTTTTTACTTCGGGAAGGTTCATTCTGTGTTCCCCTTCCATACCCAAGCGCAAAGGCTAGCCCGTGAAGCCTTCCGTCGAGGCGAAACGGAAGGGGTTGCCCTGCCCATAAGGGTGCCCTGGCAGGACCACCTGATTATGGCGATGGCCAGCCTTCGAGGCAGGGCTGCGGTCCTCACCGGGCAACTGTGGGCTTTGGCGCTTTCCGTGCTCTCGAAATTGCCCGGGATAAAGCCCCGGTGGCCCAAGGTTCCAGCCATATTTCCCCGGGCCTGGATTGCAATCCCGGTGCTGCTGGTTTTGCTTGGCACCTTCCTGCTGCTGAAGCTCCCCCACAGCAAGCCGGTGGAACCAGTGGAATCCAAACCCACATCACCCATATTG
>DRAO01000073.1 GCA_011041825.1 Chloroflexota bacterium | reverse complement strand
TGCTCATAGGCCAGCGGCGCTATCTCCAGCTCCAGCGGCTCGCTTTTAACGGTCATCGCTTCTTCCTCCACATAAACCTCCCGCCTAAACCTCCCGCAGGTTTTGGAACTTGCGGGAGGTTTAGAGAGATTTAGGGATTATGAGCGGGCCAGGAAGCGCATCCCCGCCGGCAGGCGGATGCGCTCATCGTCAAATCGGACCTCGTAATACCAAGCCGAGGTGAAACGGGCGTTGTAGACCAGGCGGGTGGGGAGCGAGGCTGCCAGAACGTCACAGACCACCGGGTCGGCGGGGAGGTCCCTCCAGTTGAGGAGCGGGGTGGCGGTGAAGTCGCCCTCCTCCTCCCGGACCTCCTCGGCAGGCCTGAGGGTGATCAAGGCCTTGCCGGGGAACTTGCCCAGCCGGATGCGAACCGGGCGGCCCTCCAGGGCATCTCTGAGGGCAGGGGCCTTGGGCAAACCCGCCCCCTCTGCCACTAGCAGGTAAAAGGTGAAAGTGCTTTCGGGCCGCAGGAGCCGGGCGAAACCCCAATCGGGGTAGCCGATGGATTGTATCTTGCCGGCGAAGGCGTATCCCTCCTGGATGGAGTTCCATTGCACCAGGCGGTAGGCTACCTTCTCCGGTGATGCGGGGGCTGCTGGAGTTACGTAAACTCCCCGGGCATTAAGCGGGGCCAATTCTTTCTCGTAGTTGGGTTTCTGTTCGAGGTGGGTGTATTCGCTATAGGCTAAGCCCAGGGCATAGGCCAGGGCGTAGTTGTGGATGAAAGCCCCCGTCTCGTAAACCTTGCCCCGCTCGATGGTGGCGAAGAAGACGTAATCCAGGAGCTTGAGGGTCCCTCGGTAAACCTGCATATTTGCCTCCTAGCTATGGGGGACGCAGATCAGCGCAGATTATTATCAGCGTTTATCTGCATCCATCTGCGCCCTATGATTTTACAACAAACGAGGCCGAGGCCGTGTTCAGGTTGCGCAGAAATTCGGCCAGGCGGGCTTCGTCGTTGTAGAGGGCCTTGACCTCACCGAGGAGCTTCTGCAATTCCTCGCCCTGCACCCACTCCAGGCGACCGTAGATGTCATCGGTGAGAAGCTTCAGCACTCCTGGCACGTGTTTCTCCACATCCGCCAGGGAGAGGAAGCCCTCCTCCAGGTTGATTTCGGGGTCATCGGCCAAAGCGTCGTAGAGGGCCTGGGTGAACTCCAGGTTGGCGAAGAGCTCCACATCGGAAAAGGCTATAGCCAGGATGTGGTTGCGGATGAAGCCCTGGCGGCTGGATTCCTTCCCGTAGCGGGTGGTGCGCAGGATGTCGCCCAGGACGTAGACGAATTCATCCGCCGTCAGGTCAACGGTGGTGATGACGGAAGGCAGGAAGACCTCCGGTAAGGTGTAATCATACTCAGTAATGGTGCCGGAAGTCTGCGTCTTCTCGTCAATGACGTTGAACTTCATCAGCCGTTGGATAAGGGGGTAAGGGCGGATGGAGAAGCAGGAATCGGTCATCACCCGGGATTTGCGAGCTCCTTCGGCCTCGATGGCGGCGTAGCCGTAGATGAGGCAATCGGGGCAGTGGGTGCAGAGACCGGCGGTGAGGTAGCAATCGTCATAAGGGCCTGCCAAGGAGCGGTTTTTGGCTTTGGCGGCCACCTGGGCCTCGGCAATTTCCTCCCCTCCGTAAGCAACCTTCTCAACCTTGCCGTCTTTGTAGAGGATGGCGTAAGGGAAGATGCCCACCTGCCGCAGCAGCGCTTTACCGGTGCGCCGCTCCGGGGCCACCTGTTTGCGCTTGAACATCACCAGTCGGTCAACCCGCTCCGTGTGCCTGAGCCCGGCCTGGGTC
>DRAO01000151.1 GCA_011041825.1 Chloroflexota bacterium | reverse complement strand
GTGGTGGGGATCGTTGACATTGCCAAGGGGGCCCTGGCCGTGCTCTGCGCCAAAGAGCTGGGACTTTCGGAGATAGCCGTCATGATAGCCGGCTTCATCGTCGTCCTGGCCCACGACTGGATGCTCCCCCTCCGCTTCAGGGGTGGACAGGGCATGGCCGCCAGCGTGGGTGCCGTCCTCATCCTGCTCCCTCGAGAGACGCTTATCGCCTTGGCTGTGGTCGGCCTGTTTCTGGTTATCACCCGAAACTGGGATCTCAGTTGTAGCATAGGCTTCGGCCTTCTGCCCCTCCTGGCCTGGCTGGCCGGGCAGCCGCCCAGACGGGTGCTTTATCCGGTCCTCCTCTTCCCCACCATCGGCCTCAAAAAGCTCATCGACCTGCCCAGAGCCCGAGGATTGGCAAGTAAATATAGTGTAGAGGGATCGAATAAGGGGGGATGCTTTTCTCAAGAACGAGGTGGGTAGGAGCTTTATGTAACAAAACAGAGTGGTGGTCTCCCTATTTCGTGTTGGTGTTGGATAGCGTTGAACCTCCCGCAGGTTCGGAAACCTGCGGGAGGTTTGGTGGGATGCTTGATCGCTCGGAAGTAAATTCGCCAACACATTGGACGATAAGTGATGTGGCATCAATACAATTGGGGGAGACCATCAGAGTGGTGAGAGAGGCTAATGTCCAAAAAGATCAGCATATCTGAGGAAACATTGAGGCAGCTTTACGAAGTGGAAGGGCTATCAAGGGCCAAGATAGCCAAGATCTATGATTGTACCATTTGGGCTGTGCGAAAGCTGATGAAAGAGTATGGCATTGAACCTCGCCGGCGCGAAGAACAAAGGCGTAGGTGCAATCTTCCGAAGGAAACCCTCAGACAGCTTTATGCGGAGATGTCCGCCCCCGAAATAGGCAAGATTTGTAATTGTAGCAAGCACTCCGTATATAGGTTGATGGAGAAATATGGCATTGAGCGTCGAACGAAAGCTCAGGCCAAATTGATGAATTCCCGCCGGAAACCATGTGATCTAACTTTTGATGAAAGGGCATATTTTAAAGGGATGGCTATCGGCGATCTCACGGTCTATTTGCTCCGCAAGAGCAGTTCGACGCTTATTGTCTCCTGCCACTCAACTAAACAAGAGATGATGGATTTGGTCAAGCATCTTTTCAGTCCATACGGTGCTTGTAGTATTTGGCAAGATAGCAGGCAAATTTACATTCGATGCCTACTCGATGCTGAAAGCTGGTGGTGGCTCTATGAAGCTTGGGAGAAGAAAGCATTTGAGGAAGAAGACCTTAAGGATGTTCACAGTTTCTTCAAAGCAGCCGCTGGCTACATCGATGCTGAGGGAAGTTTCGGGGTCTACGATGGAAGGGCTAGGTTTCAACTAGCTTCCCAAGATGCAGAGGTAATTTTCCAGTTATACCATGGCTTCAGAAGGCAAGGGATAGAATTCCCTGAGCCAAGAGTAATAATGCCTGCTGGGTTTGTACATGGATATGGGGGCGTGAATCGCAAGGATGTGTGGCGACTATCTACCGCGAACAAAGCAGCCCTTTGCAAGTTGATCGTTAAAGTTGGTCCGCTACTCCGGCTGCCGAAAAGAATATCCAATGCAAAAGCTGCAGCAACAAACCTTCTTGAGAGGGAGAAAACAACCTGGAAGCCATTGCCAAGGGATTGCAGAAAGGAACTCGAGAAGCTCCTGAAAGAATTAGGTCGAAGGGAGTGATGTAAGATCAAGTGCAAGAAATGTGGGCGCACAGCGGTCTTAGGTATGCGCCAACACAAGCTCGCCCTCTGCGAGGAACACTTTTTGGAGTGGGTCCTCGAGCAGACGCAGCG
>DRAO01000411.1 GCA_011041825.1 Chloroflexota bacterium | reverse complement strand
CTTTCCATACCTCTTTCCGAGGGTGTTGAAAAACTCCGGGGTTGGAAACCACTCCGCAGGCTAGGGATAGAAAAAAGGGAGTGTTTTCTCGTGCGGGGGCGAAGCCCCCGCACGAGAAAACACAAATGCTTTTTAACCTGCCCTCGCCGGAGGGAACCATTTGAGCAAGAACAGCGTGGCACTTTTTCAACACCCTCCTCTTTCCATTCCTTGCGGAGTTAATGGCGATATGGTATACTGTTCTGAGCATAGAGAAATGGCATAAAGATTCATTGTAGGAGGCGAACCAGCGATGAGAGAACCACTCCGCATCGGCGTCTACGTCTGCCATTGTGGCACCAACATCGCCGGGACGGTGGACGTGGAAGAAGTAGCCCGCTATGCCTCAACCCTGCCCGGTGTGGTGGTGTCCAAGGATTACAAGTATATGTGTTCCGACCCCGGCCAGGAGATGATTCGCAACGACATCAAGGAGCACCAGCTCAACCGGGTGGTAGTGGCCTCTTGTTCCCCCCGTCTGCACGAACCCACCTTCCGCCGCTGTGTCCAAACCGCCGGATTGAACCCCTATTACTTCGAGATGGCCAACATCCGGGAGCAATGCTCCTGGGTGCACACCGACTGGGATGAAGCCACCGCCAAGGCCAAGGAACTGGTGCGAGCGGCGGTGTTTCGGGTGGCCTACCAGCGGGCGCTGGAGCCCAGGGAATCGCCGGTGGAGCCTTCGGTGCTGATAATAGGCGGGGGCATCGCCGGGATACAGGCGGCGCTGGAGGTGGCCGAGGCCGGGTATCAGGTGTATCTCGTGGAGCGGGAGCCCAGCATCGGCGGGCATATGGCCCAGCTGGATAAAACCTTCCCCACCCTGGATTGCTCTACCTGAATCCTGGGACCGAAGATGATGGATGCCGGTCGGCATCCCCGGATCAAGCTCTTCACCTACAGCGAAGTGGTGGATGTCCAGGGTTACGTGGGGAACTTCGAGGTCAAAATCAAGCGCAAGCCCCGCTACGTGCGGGAGGACCTGTGCACCGGCTGCGGGGCCTGCGTGGAAGCCTGCGTCTGGAAGAACCGGGTTCCCTCGGAGTTCGATGCTGGCATCGGCAAGCGAAGCGCTGCTTACATCCCCTTCCCCCAGGCCGTGCCGCTGGTGGCCGTCATTGACCCCGAAAGCTGCCTCTTCCTCACCAGGGGCAAGTGTGCCCAGAAGTGCTTAGAGGCGTGCGAGCGGGGAGCCATTGACTTCGATATGAAAGAAGAGTACGTGGACATCAAAGTAGGAGCCATCATCCTGGCGACGGGCTTCGACCTCTACGATGTCTCGGCCCTGCCCCAGTACGGCTACGGCAAATACGACGACGTTATCACCGCCCTCCAATTCGAGCGGCTTTGTAGCTCCGGCGGGCCTACGGGCGGGCAGATACTCACCAAGGATGGGCGCAAACCTGAAGCCATCGCCTTCCTGCATTGCATCGGCAGCCGGGACGAAAACGCCCTGCCTTATTGCTCCCGTGTCTGCTGTATGTACGCCCTCAAGCAGGCCCACCTGGCCAGGGAGAAGACCGATGCTGAGGTCTACAGCTTCTACATTGACATCCGGGCGGCGGGCAAGGGCTACGAGGAGTTCTACAAACGGGTGCAGCAGGATGGCGTGCATCTCATCCGGGGCAAGGCCGCTGAGGTCTACCGGGAAAACGGCAAGCTCATCGTGCGGGCCGAGGATACGCTGATGGGGCGGCTGGTGGAGGTGCCGGTGGATATGGTGGTGCTGGTTCCAGGAATGAAGCCCGCCGAAGGAGCCGAGGAGCTGGCCAAGCTCCTCAACGTCTCCCGCACTGCCGACGGCTTCTTCGCCG
>DRAO01000194.1 GCA_011041825.1 Chloroflexota bacterium | reverse complement strand
GCAACTGCTCACCGAGGAAACCGGCTGGAAGGTGATGATTGAGCGCTACGGCGTGCCCGAAGAGAAGGTGAAGAAAATGGCTGAGATTTTCGGCATCTCAGGCGTGTGCAACGTGCTGGGGGCTATCAAGACGGCCAAGTTCTACGGCTTCGGCAAGGACGATGTCATCGTCACCATCCTGACCGATGCCATTGACCGCTACCGTTCGGTGATGCAGCAGCTCACGGAGCAGTACGGGCCAATGGATGAGGTGGAGGCGGCGGTGCGGCTGGTAAGCATCTTCCACAAGCAGAAGCTGGATTGGATTGTGGAGGGGACCAGGGAGATGCGCAGTCGCTGGCACAACCTCAAGTACTTCACCTGGGTGGAGCAGCAGGGCAAGACCATCGAGGAACTGAACGCTCAGAGGGACCCCGAATACTGGCTGGCCCAGCAAGCACGGGTGACGGAAGTAGATAAGCTCATTAGGGAAGCACGTGGGTGGTAAATCAACCGTTTTGGGCAGCGGCGCAAGCCGCTGCCCAAAAACGATTCTGCCTTAACGATGGAAGGCGGAAACTTTCGAGGGAGGCATATGATCAATCGGCGCAAGATTTTCTCCAAATGCCCCCAAAGGGCCTAAACCTACCCAGAGATGTAATTTTATGGTATAATACTCCTGCAAAAACTCACTTTTCACTAACACAAGGAGGTGCTACAATGCTCTACCGGATTGGCGAGAATATCCAGGTTCTCTCCACTCAGGTGCGCCAGGCTATTGATAACCGGGACCCCGGACCACTTATGGAGCTTGCCAAAGCCCAGGTCAAGGGCGGAGCTCATATGCTCGACCTCAACATTGGCCGGCGCAAGAAAGATGGCCACGAGGTTATGCCCTGGCTCATTGAGGTGATTGATGAGGCCGTGCCTGGAACCCCTGTATCCCTGGATACCACTAACCCCGCAGCACTGGAAGCCGGACTCAAGAAGTGCCAGGAGCTGGGCATTAAGGCGATGATTAACTCTGTCTCCGCCGAGGAAGAACGCCTCACCACCGTTGGCCCTTTAGCTGCCAAATACAATGTCCCCGTCATCGCCCTCACGATGACCAAAGCTGGCATCCCCGTCAGCGCTGAGGAAAGGGCCAACATCGCTATGGAGATCCTCCTCCCTCGCCTCACTGAGATGGGTGTCCCTGTGGAGAACATTTACCTCGACCCCCTGGTGCTTACCGTGGCTGGAACCCAGGAATATGTTCCCAACGCTATAGAGGCCATCCGCTACTTCAAAGCCCTCAGCGACCCTCCTCCAATGACAGTGGCAGGTCTCTCCAATGTCTCCAACCGGGTACCCCCTGGGAGCCGGAGCCTCATCAACCGGGTTTACCTGGTAATGCTGATGGCTGCCGGGTTGGATGCCGCCATCCTTAACCCCCTTGATAAAGCCCTGAACGAGGTCATCCGCATTATCGAAGAGCGAGATGACAGCACCCCGGTTGGAAAGCTCCTTCTAACCCTTTATGATGCCACAGCCGTCGGTGAGGACTTGGACCCCTCCGCTGTTGATATGAATGACCCTGAGCAAGTTGCCATCTGGAAAACCGTACAGATTCTCAAGAACCAGATTATCTATGCTGATTCGTATTTGCAAATGTAAATTGGGTTGCATAACAAGTGCTCTGTAATCACCTGACCAGGAGGTTCGCTATGGCTGTGTACCTTCACGCTGATAGCTCCAAGTGCTCCGGCTGCAAGGCCTGCCTTGTAGCTTGCTCTCTTGCCAAGTTCGGAGTTGACAATCCTAAGAAAGCCCGGCTGGCCATTATCCCTAAATTCCCCGAACCGGGCGTCTTTGAGGTCAAAACTTGCACCCAATGCGGCACCTG
>DRAO01000110.1 GCA_011041825.1 Chloroflexota bacterium | reverse complement strand
GGGTGGAAACGGGAAATGGTTGTGACAGATGTTGCGGTGTATTCTCCCTATTCCGATAAATATTACACAACTCTTTTTGGAAATGATAACCAGTTTATATGGAGGGGTAAACTGAGACCGGAGAAGGGAGCGGGAGAGGGAGGATTGTGGAATGTGTTTGAAATAAGAAATTCAAAAGAATAAAACCCCCATCGCCGTGGCTCGCTCCCCCACCACAAGGGTGGGGGTATCCTGAGATTTGCACCGCAGGGCGGGGACACTGGAGGTGGCTCCGCACTTTCTCCCTTCTTGACCACCGGGAGGTTTGATATATAATTGCTGCGGAAAGCATCAGTGGAGGGAACCAAGATGCAAGCTTATCGGGTTGAAACCGTGGTAACTCAAAATGGCGTTCTCACTCTTAAAGGCATTCCCTTCCGGGCAGGGGACAAGGTGGAAGTTATCATCCTTAGCTATCCTCACAAACGCAAGGGGGAAAAGCCCTATCCCTTGCGTGGTAAGCCGGTCCATTACGTCGCACCATTTGATAGTGTTGCTGAGAACGAGTGGGAAATAATGCGATGATTGTGCTCGATACACACATCTGGGTCTGGTGGGTTCACGGGGATAAGCGTCTTACTCCAACTCAAATAGAGGTCATTGTTGCGAATGAGACCGATGTAATTGGAGTAAGTGCCATTTCGTGCTGGGAGGTGGCTAAGCTGGTCGAGTATAACCGTTTAAGGCTGCCGTGCCCGCTAGAAGAGTGGTTTGAACAAGCGCTGAGCTATCCTGGTATTCTCCTAATTCCATTGACACCCGAGATAGTTATCGAATCAACCAGGCTACCGGGGGAGTTCCATCGAGACTCTGCGGATCAGATTATTGTGGCTACAGCAAGGGTGTACAACTGCCCATTGGTGACCGCAGATGAAAAGATTCTGAATTACTCGTACGTAACAGTGATAAGGTAGAGTCAACGAGGGCAGATATATTAGCCGTGAGGCCGGGAGGATGCGGGGGGTGGATTCTTCGCTTCTGGCTACAAGCTTCTAGCCGCCAGGCGGGGGTTGGCCCTCCGAATTCTTTTCTCTAACCTTTTCGCCGGAGGTTCGCTATGCAAGCTAGGAAAATGGGAGAGCACTTTATAATCCGCCTGGAAGCGGGCGAAGAGGTGGTATCCACCCTCAAAAACTGGGTGGAGCAACAGGGCATAAAGGCGGGCTTCTTCTGGGGCTTGGGTGCCCTCAGCCGGGCCGAACTGGGATACTTCGACGCTGAGGTCAAATCATACCGCCGCATCCCGGTGGAAGAGCAGGTAGAAGTGCTCAGTATGATTGGCAACATCAGCATCGCCGAAGACGGCAACCTGCTCCTGCACATCCACGTCATCCTGGGCCGGGCCGATGGGCGGACGCTGGGTGGGCACTTCTTCGAGGGCTTCGTCTACCCCACCCTGGAGATAATCCTGCTGCCCTTGCCGGGAACCCTCCAACGCCGCACGGATCCCGTTTCTGGGCTGCAAGCCCTAGCCCTTGAATGAGAAAAGCCCTCAAGGGAAACGGCTTCACCGCCCTCCCGGAGCGCAACTCGTTTTGATGACCGTACACCGGGAGGGTGGGGAACCCAGGAGGGCGCGCTTCACGTTGCCCAGCACCCTACCCGACATAATGAGCACGGTGGTGCCCGGCATCTTCCGCACCAACTCCAGCGTAAGGCGGACCTTCTGGGCCATCCCGCCGGTCACGTCCGGGCCGTAGGATCCCGGCAGGAGCGTGGTCAACTCATTAGCTTGGGATGGCGTTATTTCTGTCACGAGTTGGGCTTCGGGGTCCCGCAGGGGGTCCGCAGTGAAGACGCCATCCACCTCCCCTGCCAGCAGGATG
>DRAO01000264.1 GCA_011041825.1 Chloroflexota bacterium | reverse complement strand
GTTTCCATTGAAGCAATCGGTGGTACCTCCCTTGGTGATATGGATTGTTAGTTCCAACCTCATTGAAGTAACTCTTTACCTCTTTTTGCCGTCTAAGGTAAACCCGTTGCCCATCGGAACTCACCGTTGGCCTGAAGCCAAGTTCACATAGCATGTACTTCATTGCCTTGGCCAATGGCTGAGAGTGGGTGGTGAAACATAGGTTGATATAGCGGTATTCTCGCTCCTGGTAAACTTTTGTCTCCGGATAAACTGAGCCGTCAGTGTCCATCAGTCCACGCACACAGGCGCGAATGTAAGCCCTCTCATTGAAAATCCAAGACGGAACGCTGACTTGTCGGGCTATCTTATCACCCCGCCCAAGGCCAATGCTATCTAAGTACTCAACCAATGCGACAGCAGAGACTATAACCATGCTGGTGTTCCCTTTCCCTCTTTTAACCGAAGCAGTAATGCCGAAGAGGTGCTCGAATAAGCTAGCCACAAAGCGGCTGTACTCAACTTCGGTCACAAGATTGCCGTATACGATGACTTGCGTGTTCGTGATATGGCCATCACCTAGCAAGATACCCACTAGCTCGGCCAGTTCAAGCGATTGAGCAGGTATTTTGATAGGCTTTCGGATGATGAAGTCGTCATCATACCATTCGGGATGCTCACGTCGTCTTCGTAAACTTGTGCGTCCTCCCTTACGCCTGCTTTCAGGTGTACCTGGGTTACCATAAAGGGCCAAGCTTTTCTTTGCTCCTTTCACTCCGGCCCGTCTGCGCCGCTCCTTCTCCGATACAATTTCGATAACAGGAGGCATAGGGATGCCCGAAAGGTGGGAAAGGCACAGCAAGGCCCTATAGGACATATGATACCGCTCTTTACGCCAATCCAATAGAGTGCGGCGATTGATCTGACAAATGCTGGCCATCTGTTGCCAGGTGAGCCCGACTTTATCCTTCACCGCTTGCAGAAATCGTGTCTGTTCACCGGTTCCTAAATACGCCCTTGACATGGATCGTCCACTCGTGGTAGGCTACCACGCGAATTGCCCTTTGCGAGGCTAAGCGGATAAGAGCAGCTTTTCGCAATTTTACACTTTTTCCTCCCAGAGCGCAACTTGAAAGATTTGTCCAATAGTGGTATAATAATATGTGGAGAGGTAGCATAGTCTGGCCTAATGCGCACGCCTGGAGAGCGTGTGGGCAGAAATGCCCCGTGGGTTCGAATCCCACCCTCTCCGCCAGGAAGGCCAGGGCGGGGACATCCCCCGCCCTGGTGGCCAATTTGACTTTTTTCCATCCGTGGGGTATTATCATAACAGCGGTCGTGCTAGACGGGGAGCTAGCGGTGCCCTGTACCCGAAAGCCGCTTATGCGGGGTCGAATTCCCCCTCGAGGCTCAGCGCTTTCCGGGACTGCCGAGGAGAAGCGGCGTTGAGGGCCGGGTCCTGCGCGGCAGGAGCCTACAAACCCCGTCAGGTCCGGAAGGAAGCAGCGGTAAGTAGTCCCTCCTGGGCGCCGCAGGGGTGCCTGGTCGGAGCTGGCTGGCCTGGGCAAGCCGGGAAGGCTGATTCGACAGGGGGTGCACGACCGCTTTATCTTGAGCGGGAGAGGGGGCGGGCATGATGGCCGCCCCTTTTTCATGGGCCGGCATCGCCGCGCCATCGGAGGTTGATCGTGGCGTCGCCACGGGGGTGCAAGGGCATCCTCCCGCCCTGCGCCCCTGGCCGAAAGGGGGAGAAGGCATTTGGCCGCCGAAGACGCATCGCCCCAACCCCACCCCTGGGGAGAGGATAGCCCCGCCAAAAGGGCGGCGCGCCCGCGACCGTGGAGGGGGCTGGCAGCTCTGGCCGCGACGCTGGCCCTGGCCAGCCTCCTGACG
>DRAO01000376.1 GCA_011041825.1 Chloroflexota bacterium | reverse complement strand
GCGATGCACCGCCCCACCATATGCATCGCCCGGATGAGGTGGAAGGACGGGAAGGGCGGAGCCAGCATTCCCCTCTCCACCCACAGGTCATCTTCCAGGGCGCAGGCTTCGCAGAAGCACTCCGGGCAGATGTTCCGGCAGCCGTAGCATTTGAAGCACTTGATGAACTGGCGCTGCCAGAACTGACGGCGCTCTTCGATGGTCATCTCCCGGTATCGCTTCAGGCGGGGGTCTTCGACGCCCTCCACCTTCTCGCCCACCACGAGGTTGTCGGGATAGGGCTTCTCGCAGGCGCATTCTTCGGCCTGTTCCCGGCTGCACGCCACGCCGATGATGCGGATGTTCTCAAGGTTGACCTGGTTGCGCTTGGCCATCTCGATGAGGGCTCGTTCGTCGCAGCCCCGGGCTACCACGCCCAGGCGGGCGTCCGGGTAAGCGGCGAGGATTTTGTCCAGCACCAGCCCCATCGGATAGCGGGGGTCGAAAGCGATGTCGGATAGGTCATCGCCAGGCTTGTAGAGGTGTGGGGCTGCGCCGCCGTGGTCGGCTCGTAAGGCTAAAACGCCATCCAGTTCTGGCAGGGCTTTTTCTACGGCTTCTCGGATAGCCTGAACGAGTTCGTCCATCTCCTTGCTCCTTTAGAGGGGTTAGAAGGCGGGTTGGTTTAAACCAACTAGTTCCACACCGTCGGCACCAAACCGGTTTTTACGATGTTTTCATCGCACGTTAACACACCCTCTACCACCTCCCTCTGCACCAAGGCGGTTCCCACTATCAGGGCGTCGTGGATGTTAAGCCCCAGCGGGGCTTTGTGGACCACGCTCAGGTCAATAGGGTAAATCAGGCATCGAGGGTCGAGGCTTATCGCACGGATTACATCCTCCAGCGATTGCCTTATCCGCCCTTTTTGGGCCAAATACTTTATCTCAGCCAGCACGATGGTGGGGATTATGATGCGCACACTTGGGTCATCCATTATCTTTTCTGCCCTGGAGCCAAGGCGAGGATCATCCTCCAAATACCAGATGAGGGCGTGGGTATCCACAACGTAGACCTTCATAGCCACCACTCCTCGACCTTGTATTTGGCTTCTTCTATCTCCTCCTCCGTAAAATTAGCCCCTTTCCAAATCCCTTTCAACTCTATCAAACTGGTGGGAGCTTTCTTCTTCTTGGCCGCCCGTTCCGCTTCCAGGAGCTTGTTGACCTTGGCCCGCAGGGCTTCCACGGCCATCTCGATGATGCGGAGCTCCCGGTCCAAGTCCTCGGCCGTATAGGGCAGGGGCGCAGGTTCTTTCTCCTGGATTTCAACTTTGTTTTTCACTTCGGGTTCTTTAACGGCTACCGCTTCCATCAGTCTTCACCTCCTTCTGCACTTTGCTCTTCGCTCTCCACGAACTTCGCTACCTCCTCGAGATAGCCCCTCGCATCCTTCACCAGCTTTTGCACCGTCTCGAAAACCCGCCTGTCGTCCAGCGGTTCGTAGAGGTGCACAATGCGGTTGCGCAGGCCCACATAGCTTTTGACGAACCGCTTAGCCAGCTCCGGGTTAATGATGCCGAGTTCCCGTACCCTCCGGAACGAATCCCAGGACGATGCGGCAGGGGGCTTGTTGCACGCTCGCAGCAGGATGTGGTTCGTGCCGATGATGGTGTCAATCACCACCTGGGCCATCCGCTCCACAGCAGCGGGTCGCCAGGGCTCCTTGGTGTATTCCTCAAAGCTCGGAACCAAGAACGATTCCAGTTTCTCCAGACGCTCTGCCAGGTACACCAGTTTCTGTCGTATCAGACGAATGTGAACTTCATCCATCCTTGCCCCCTGCAACTTGCCCCTTGCCCCTCGCAACTTGCCCCTTGCCACTTGCCCCTTCAAAT
>DRAO01000198.1 GCA_011041825.1 Chloroflexota bacterium | reverse complement strand
TGATGGCTAAGGATGTGGGGTTTGACCAGCCCATCCTGGGGGTGATGGACATCACCATCAGGCGCAATGCCTTCGGCAGGCAGAGGGAAAGCTTCGAGACGGAACTCCTCATCCCAGCCCTGAATGAGGTGAGCTCGCCTGAGGAGAAGGATTTGCCGTTTCCCGGCGTTTTCATCCGGGCTCCTCTGATAGAATCGGTGGGGCCGGGGGTGGAGGTGCTTTCCACCTTGGATGATGGAACCATTGTCGCTGCTAAGGAAGGCAACCTGCTGGCTACAGCCTTCCACCCCGAACTCACCGACGATACCCGTTTTCACAGGTATTTCTTGAAGATGGTGGGAGAAAGCACGCATTAACGGAAGGGGGCATAGAGAGGTGATTCGCCCTTTGAGCACTCCGCTGGACCTATGGTTGGTATACAACTTCCGGCATAAAGGGATGGGGTTAGGCCTTATGGAGGGGGAAGAGGCCCCATTAAACAGGGTAATGGTGGCCCTTATCTTCTCCCTCGTGGCCGAAGACCAGATGGCTACTTATGTGATGCAGGAAACCGATGATAATGGCCATCTGCGAGGCTTCATCCAGGTTCAGAGGGACCCCTACCGACCGGGGGTACAAGTGATATATCTGGCTCCATCACCGGTCTATGAAGAGAGCGCCTACCAGGTGTGGGCCCGACTGCTGGAATATGCAGTCCTGCGGCTCAGGAACCTGGGAGTGAAACGCCTCTTTGCCGATGTGCCCGAGGCTGAAGAGGAGCCTTTCCGAGAGCTGGGGTTTGCCCTTTATGCCCGGGAAGATGTTTACATCCTGGAAGAAGCTCCCAGGAACCTGCCGGAGCCTGAAGGATGGCGCCCAAGTGAATCAAAAGACCGGTGGGATGTCCAGCGCCTTTACAAGCTTACCACCCCCCTTCCGGTTCAGCAGGTTGAAAACACGATTACAGGCATAACCGGAAGCGAGGGTTTTCTCTCCCGTTTCCTGCGAAAGCGGGAAGAATGGCTCTTGAGGAGCAAAGGCGAGACAATCGCTTACCTGCAGGGAGCCCGGGAGGGAGGGATGACCTCCCTACGGCTTGTGATACATCCTGAGTTCACATCGGAAAGCGAGAAATTAGTGGGGACGGCTTTGGCCTTGGTCAGCTTGCGCTGGCCTGCCCCTTATGCCATACGGGTGCGGAATTACGAAGGGGGCATAAGGGGAGCTTTGGAGAGCTGGAGCGGCAGGTTCTACAAAACCCTTTCCTTAATGGTAAGGCATACCTTCGCTTTTGAGAAAGTGGAAGCCAAAAGCTACAGGCCGGTTCGAGACCTGCCTGTGGGAGTTTTGCCTGTCAATATAACAAAATTAGCGAAAGGAGGTGAAGGACGGAGAAGATGCAGCATGTTGAAGAGATAAGCGAAATAAAAGTACGTCCTGTTGAAATAAGAGACGACTTGGATGCCCTTCTGGCGGTTTTACCGCCTCATATCGAGAAGGCCCTGCGGAAGATCAACCGGGGCCATGAACTGCTGGAGGTAGTGCTTGACCTGGGGCGGGTTCCGGAGGCCCGCTTTATCAATGATGAGGTAATCCTCAGCGAGAGGGAGGTAACGCAGGAAGATATAGATTATGTGGTGGCGAGGATAAGCGAATTCGGTGAGGACAACAGGGCCGGCATTGAACGCACCCTCCACCGCATCTCGGCCATCCGTAACCGTAAGGGACGCATTGTAGGGCTTACCTGCCGAGTGGGCAGGGCTGTCTACGGCACGGTGGACATCATCCGGGACATCGTGGAGTCGGGGAAGAACATCCTGCTCCTGGGGCGGCCTGGTGTGGGTAAAACCACTATGCTCCGGGAAGTTGCCCGCATCCTGGCCGAGAAGAAGCGTGTGGTCATCGTGGACACATCCAACGAAAT
>DRAO01000287.1 GCA_011041825.1 Chloroflexota bacterium | reverse complement strand
GTAATACCGTAACCTTAGAGCACCCCTATGTGCACCAAATCCGGAATGTGCTCCGGATGTGTCCTGGCGACCGGATAATCGTGCTGGATAATTCTGGCTGGGAGTACATCACTGAACTCCGCACCGTGAACAGAGATCAGGTGGAAGGCCAGGTCATTGAAAAGCGGCTTAACACCTCCGAACCCCGTACCAAGATAACCCTTTACCAGGCAGTTCTGAAGGGGGACCGCTTCGAATTTGTGCTCCAGAAAGGCACTGAAATCGGGGTGGTGAGTTTCGTACCCCTCATAACCGAGCGCTGCGTGATAGGAGACCTCGAATATGCGGAGAAGAAAAGGCCCCGCTGGGAGCGGATAATCGCCGAAGCTGCCGAGCAATCGGGGAGGGGCTTCTTGCCCCGCCTGGAATCGGCCACCCTCTTCACCACCGCTTGCAGCGAGGTTAAAACCCGTGGTAGCCTCGCCATAATGCCCTGGGAAGGGGAACGCACCCGCACCATCAAAGAAGTGCTCCGGCAAGACCGCAAGCCCTTTTCCATCAGCGTATTCATTGGCCCTGAAGGGGGCTTCTCCAAGCAAGAAGTCAACCTTGCCAGACGCTACGGCATCATCCCGGTCACCCTTGGCCCTCGCATCCTGCGGGCCGAAACGGCAGGTATTGTCACCGCAGCGGTGATATTGTACGAGCTAGGTGATATGGAGTAGATAGCCATCTGTTGTGGAACCAAAGCGCATCCGATCAGGAGGTTAGGGTGAGAAAACCCAAGCTACTGGTAGGAACAGCAGACGAGCACCTACGAAGCCTCGTCTTCAAGGCCCTGGGAGAGAGGTTCAACATAGAAGCTACCGATGATGGAACCCACCTATTGGAGATGGCACGTTCCCATCACCCTGCCCTGATAATAATTGACCTGTTCATACGCAAGTTGGATGGCTTACAATTGTGCTACATACTCAAAAGCAATGGAGAGACCAAATCCATCCCTATAATAGCCGTAAGCAATCTTCTGGCGAAGGACCATGCTTTGCAAGCCGGGGCCAATTTCTTCCTTTCTTCTCCCTTCAAAACAAAACAACTCGTTGAAGCCGTGGAAAAGCTAACCCGGCTATAACCCTTTGGCTTATGGCTGGACACTTACAATCTCAGGAGGAATCGGATGCCTGAAGATTTGTCTGCCTTGAAGCCCCTTTACAGTTTAATGTTCCGGATGGGCAGCACCCTTGACCTCCAACACGAATTATCCGCCCTTGTAGAAGAGCTCCGGAAAGCCCTCTCACCCTTTGCCATAGCTGTCTTTATGTACGATGACCAGCGGGAAAACCTCTTGCTGGAGGTGCAAGAAGGGTTGCCTATTTCCCACAAGCTGGAGCTACCGGTGGGCAAAGACCCATTAGAATGGGTTCGGCACAAGCTAGGGGGAATGCCTACTTTCGGCATACCCATAGTGGCTGAGGGGCAACTCCTGGGCTCCGTGATTATATCCACTCCTATCTCCGAGCCTCAGCTATCCGCCCAGCTATGGTTAGGGCAGGTTATGGTTAATTACGCCGCACCGGTCCTCCTGAACCTGCGCCGCTACAAGGAACTCGAGAAATTGGTCGAGAAGAGAACCGAGGAACTTCGCCGACGCAATGAATTGTTAAAGACCCTTAACAGGATAGGCCAAACCATCAGTTCGATGCTCAATGAGAATGAACTAATCGAATACCTTGGTCGGGAAATCGGCAGCCTGCTTGACCCCTCTAACCTGTCCATCAGCCTCTATCGCCCTGAAACACAGGAGGTGGGGGTGGTCTGCTATTTGGATGATGGCCTCAGGCAATAGGGCGTCAAATTCCCCTTGGGCAAAGGTCTTATAAGTTACGTCATCAAGGCCAAAAAGCCCTTATTAACCTCTGATTTTCTCTTGGAATGCAGGAAACTGG
>DRAO01000342.1 GCA_011041825.1 Chloroflexota bacterium | reverse complement strand
TTCTTTGAGGAGAATAAGGGGGCGTTCCTGTGGGCAACGGCGAAACCGCTGCCCACAAGAACGCTTCTCTTTTCAGGGTAAAATCCCGCTTTTTATGTGACCACGATGCTCTGTACAAGTCTCAAGCAAAAGTTACATCCTCTCCGGGGCTGAGACGCCCATAAGCCCCAACACCTTTGCCAGGATGATTTGTGTGGCCTTTACTAGCTTAAGCCGGGCCTTGGTGATCTCCCTATCCTCTGGATAGGAGGAGACCACCCGGCAGTCACGGTAAAAGAGGTGGAATGCATTCGCCAGTTCCTGGGCATAATAGGCAATGTGATGTGGTGCAAGCTGGGCCACCACAATTTCTATGACCTCTGGCAGGCGCACTAACTGCCGCAGGAGCTCCATTTCCCGGGGGTGCCGTAACAGCTGCACGTCCCCATCGGAGTAATCGAGGTCTCCGGCATGGCGGAAGATGCTGCAAATGCGGGCGTGGGCGTATTGGATGTAATAAACAGGGTTTTCCGAAGACCGTTGGGTAGCAAGGTCAAGGTCAAAGTCCATATGGCTATCGGGAGAGCGGGCAAGGAGGAAGAAACGCACCGCATCTGAGCCCACTTCATCCACCAGTTCCCTCAAGGTGATGATTTCACCGGTGCGCTTGGAAAGGCGCACCTCTTTACCACCCCGCTTGAGGGTCACCAGCTGGTAAATCACGATGGAAAGCCGGGCAGGGTCAAGGCCCAGGGCTTTCATCATTGCCTTCATTCGAGGGACGTGGCCCTGATGGTCGGCTCCCCACACGTCTATCACCCAGTCGAACCCCCGACGGAAGAATTTATCATAGTGGTAGGCGATGTCAGAGGCGAAGTAGGTGGGTTCACCCGTGCGCCGGATAAGCACGTTATCCTTGCTTTCGCCCAATTCGGTGGAGGCAAACCACACAGCCCCTTCCTTTTCGGTTATAAATCCTTTCTTCCGGAGGAGCTCCAGCACCTTCTCGAACAGCCCATCTTGATAGAGGCTGCGCTCTGAGAACCAGTTGTCATACCGGATACCTATGGCCTCCAAATCATCCTTTATCCAAGCCAGCATCTTCCGCAAACCGATTTCCCCCACAGCCTGGATGGCTTCCTCTTTAGGGAGCCGGAGGAATCGCTCACCCTCCTCTTCCGCAATCTCCCGGCCCAAATCCACCATATACTGCCCCCGGTAGCCTTTCTCGGGTACAGGCTCATCCCGGCCTAAGGCTTGGGCATAACGGGCGTAGAGGGTTTCGGCGAAGAGGCGCATCTGGGAGCCCGCATCGTTGATGTAATACTCCCGCTGCACCTCGTAACCAGCAGCAGCCAAGGCGTTGGCGAGGGTATCACCGATGACGGCATTGCGGCCTGAGCCTACCGTCAATGGCCCGGTAGGGTTAGCGCTTACAAATTCCACTTGCACCCTTTTGCCCCGGCCTATATCAATGTTGCCATAGGCTTCGCCCTGGGCCAGGATTTCCTCCACCTGTCCGGCCAGCCAGACGGGGGCCAGGATAAAGTTGAGGTAGCCAGGGCCTTCTACTGTGATTTTCTCCAGGAAATCCACATCAGGTATCTGCCCGGCGATGGCTTCGGCAATCTTACGGGGGGGCATCCTAAGCTGAGAAGCCAGTTGCATCGCCAGCGGAGAGGCGAAGTCCCCCCACCGGGATTCCCTGGGCCGCTCTATAGGGACTTTGATTTCTTTTGATAAGGACCAACCTTCTTTGGCGGCTGCTCCCTCTAATGCTTTCTTTACCAGCTTTTCCAATTCTGCCTTGATCAGCACCCTGACCTCCCTTACGCTCTCTGTGGTCCTTGTTTCCTAATACTTCAGCTCACATTATACCACACCCTCAGAGGTTAAACAAAAAGCTGCTTGTTAGGGGTAAAGGCCTTTTGAGGGCATTTTCCTGCAC
>DRAO01000261.1 GCA_011041825.1 Chloroflexota bacterium | reverse complement strand
GCTAGCAGGAGTGCAACGTATATTGGCAACTCTCTCCCTCTTCCAATGGATGACCAAAGTGCCACCACCTCTCTTCGCTCTCCCAGGCCCAACTTAACACCCACTTATGGGTAATCACCACGCCTCTTGCCCCTTGCAACTTGCAAGTGGAAGAAGTCTCAGGAGAAGAGAGTATGTTTGGGAAGCGAAGAGCTTCCATTTGTCTGGCGATGGTTCTGGGAATACTATTGCCTTGCTTTACCGCTCAAGCTGTAGATTGGATGAAAGTGGGACTCGAGAACATCAACGTGTTAGCTCTGGCTACAATCCCCAACACCCAAATCGTTCTTGCCGGAACTGACGGGAGTGGTATATATCGCTCCGCCGATGGCGGCATCTCCTGGACTCAGGTTCAGGATAACATCACCGTTTATGACATTGCCGTAGCCGACCCCAAAGTGTACGCAGCTACGTGGCAGGGAGTTTACCTTTCCCAGGACAGAGGCTTGAACTGGATGCTTATGACCGGCTCCCCTTCTGATGCCCGAGCCTTTACCTTTGACACTGCTGGCAACCTTTACGCCGGAACCTACGAAGGCTATGTTTGGCAGTATGGTGGCAATGCCTGGCAGCGCCTGACCCCCACCTCTATCGGCGAGATCAAAGACCTCCTCTGGTATGGGGGGAAGCTCTATGCCACCCTTGGCACAGACTTCAAGAAATCCGCCGATGGAGGCGTCTCCTGGAGCGATGCCAAGGGGAACATGGACTGCATTCGCTACGAGAAAGTCGTTTCGTTCAAGGGAGCTCTGTGGGTACTGGCCAAGAAAAACGATTACTACAGTTGCGTGTGGCGCTCTGTAGATGGCACAAATTGGACGCTACGCAGACACGGATTGGTGGGAGGCAACCCTCGTTCTCTCTACGCAGGGCGGGATTACCTTTATGCTGGCATTGATGCTGGCGTATTCCGCACCACCAATGGCACACGCTGGCGAGGGCTTTATCCAGACCTGGAGCAGGAAGTGATGCCGGAGGCCATCGTTGAGATACCGGGTGAGCCTTCCGTAATCCTGATTGGACTGATGGGTTGGGGAACGGGGGTTTCTCGTGGCATAAGGCGCCTGGAGCTTACCGACCCTCCACCCGAAAGCATACCGCCATCGAATCCACCGAAAGCGGTGGTCGTTATCGGCGGGGCAGTGGCTGAAGAAGTGATAGAGGCGACCCGCCGCTATGCGCAACAATTAGCTTCGGAGGGATGGGATGTGACCTTGCTGGAGCCTCCTCATAACACTGAGCGGGAAGTGCGGGAGGCCTTACAAGGAGCCAGTTTGCTCTTTTACGAGGGGCACGGCTTCGGCTATGACCCCGCTGATCCCAATTATTACGACACCGGCGGCGCTTCCAACGGGATGGGCCTGGGCGATGGCCTGATGACCCAGGACGAGATCATCGCCTATGTGCAGTTGGCCGACAACGCAATTTTCATAACCCAGGGAGCTTGCTTTACCGGAGGGCCTTCGGCTACCGACCCCGCTCCTGTGAGCGAGGAAGTCGCCCACCGTCGGGTTAACGATTACTCCTTTGGCTTTCTTATGGTGGGAGCGAGGGGTTACTTTGCTCTGTGGAATCCCCTGCGGGAGCCCGGCAGCACCCTTTACGATGGCTTTACGGCAGCGCAGGTATGGGAAAACCGCAGGGGGGCTCAGCCCGAGTACAAATATCCCCACAGCCAGCTTCAAGGGGCCGAAATCTGGCTGGGCTACACCGCCGATTCCGAAGGGAACATCCTGAGCTGGGGACCGGCGATGGTGGGCGATACCAGCCTGACCATCTGGGACATTTATGGCATCCAGCTAAATTATCACCTCTTTTTGCCAATGGTGGTTAAGCCTTGAAAAGAGCGTTTGTTTGAGAAGTTCCGATGCCTTCAGGTGACTATAGGGC
>DRAO01000243.1 GCA_011041825.1 Chloroflexota bacterium | reverse complement strand
GCATAAGCTTAAGCCAGGTATGCCTGCGGATGCGGTGATCAGGGTGGAATGACCACAAAGACACCAAGACACAAAGGTTTGATGGCCTAAGAGCCATTTTTTAGACGAAAACCCTTCGTGCCTTTATGTCTTGGTGGTAAAGGAACAGGAGACGCCTATGGAAAAGCGATGGGTCACCGTTGCCGTCGAAGATGGCCAGATGAGGGCCTCGGTGCTCAAGGCCAAATTGGAAGCCTTTGGCATCCCGGTAATCCTGCGCTATGAGAGCGTGGGCGTGGTTATAGGAATAACGGTTGATGGCTTAGGCAAGGTGAAAATCCTGGTGCCGGAGAGCTACGCCTCTCAAGCCAGGGAACTCCTTGAGGAAAGCTTCTCGTTTCCCCCTTGGGAGGGAGGTGAGGTGAATGAAGGAGGGGAGGGGTTCGAGGCTTAAGCTTGCCTGGGCAGAAGGTTATAAATTTGCTGCCCTGGCTGGTGAAATCCTGCGCTTCTCCTATGACCTGGCCTATATGACCGGGAGAGGGTTCATCCCCAAGGAAACCTTCGATAGCTTCAAGGAGAAGACCGGGCTTCGGAACTTCTTCTGGCGGCTTTACTACAATAAGACCGCATTCCAATCACCACGGGAAGCCTTGCTTTACGCCAGGGGGCAGGTGGTTTTCATCCATGGATGGGATGGCAATGGAGAGATATGGGAAGCCCTACCGCTTATGGTATGTCAGGCCGAGCCTCGCCTCATAAGCCTGGTGCCCGATGTGAACGGGTTTGGCCGCTCCCAATTCAGCGAATTCCTGCCGGATATTGACAAATGCTCCCCAAAAGGTTGTATTGCAGCGGTGGAACTATGGCTCCGGCTTATGGGCTTGCGACGCAACCGCCCCACCATTTTTGTGGGCCACTCTATGGGAGGAGCCTCTCTCTTCTACAAGCCTGCTACAGGCTGGAAAAGGGGGGAGTATGCCCTGTGTGCCTTGGCTCCGGCCCTTTTACACCGGGATGCCATCCGTAAGGGGTTTTACCAGAGCCTAGGCATAGGGATATGGGCCGGAGCAGTGATGGAGCTGGTGGACAAGATGCAGGAATTGATAGCTCCGCTCTTCATCCAGGAGCTAATCCAGGATGCCAGCAAAACCGTTAAGAAGATACACCTCCGGGAGTTCTCCCGGACCCCTAACGGCACCCTGGCTCAGACCTTCTTTGCCCTGGGTGCAGCCCCGGAAGTGCCCCGCCGCCCCCGATGGGATGCTTTCAGGGTCATCTTGGGCCACAAAGATAGGCTGGTGGGTTTAGAACCTATGCTGGAATATCTGGAGGAGCTGGGCTTTAATTCAAAGTTGATAAAGGTCACGCTCGGTGACCATTATTTCTTCTCCGTGGGCCGTAAGACGCCTCCTAACCACCGTTTGAACCGGGCTATGGTGCTGGAGACCATCCTAGAGCTCTACGAATGGTGCAGGGAGAACTTCCGTAGATGATTACAACACTCTCGCACAGGGGGGTGTTGAAAAACTCCGGGGTTAAACCTGTCCTCGGGAGTTAAGGGAAAAAGAGTAGAATTTTCTTGACCCTGGCACAGGGCTGATTTGGCCTTTCAGGTCAGGTAAGGTATAATAGTGGGGTGTAAACCTGATAAGGTAGGGAGGGCTGACAATGTTACCCAGAAGACGGCTTTGGTGGCTTCTCCTCATAGCTTTGCTCCTTGTGTTCGTGAACGTGAAAGCAAGCTGGGATGTCAAAGGGGAATCCCTAAACGATGATGGTACGGTGCCTCGTCCGACACCAACTTCTACACCTACGCCCGTTCCTCCTCCTCCACCACCTCCTCCACAGCCGACGCCCACTCCTCAGCCCACTCCTACGGAAACGCCAACCTCTATCCCGGAGGGAACCGCCACACCCACTGCAACTCCAACGCAGGTGGTCACAACAACGG
>DRAO01000462.1 GCA_011041825.1 Chloroflexota bacterium | reverse complement strand
GCTTGCGAGGTCTGCCTCGCTTGCCCGTGCGGATGAATATCCGCCAGCGTCCAAAATGTTTCAGAATTGCTTCCTCATACTGAGACCTTTGGTCGCTGAAGAAAACGTGCAAGGAGCCATCATCCCACATTCCGCAGTTAAGTTGGGCCGAGGTAACATTTTTCAACGGCCGGTCCAAGTAGATGGAGGATTCGCCTATGCAAATCGGTCAAATTGGTGATATGCCGTTCTACACCCCTGGGAGTGTGGATTATCAACACATCAATCCCCTCGAACATCTGAAAGATGCGCCGCATGGTGGGGCGCTGTGTTGGCTTGCCCACCTGATTGGGAATGCTCTCATTGCGAGCCTGCAGTTCCTGACGCAGTTTGTGCTCCGCCAGAGCATATACAAGCAGCGCCAATCCCATCACCATAATCAAAGCCATAATCCGCCTGGGCGACTTCAGAAAGAGACTATCGGCAAAAAACATCGGGTCTTTCAAAAAGCGAAATCCTCTCTCCGGCCCTACTCCTTGTCCCTTGTAGGCCAGAAGTATCTCTTCTGCAGGCAAAGCCCGGGCATCCAATTCATTGGTTGCCAGGATGAATTTCCCACAGCGAGCCCTGGCCCTCTCCACAGCTTCTTCATCCTGCCGCACTTGCCATCCCTCAATGCACCATCCTATCCACTCCGGTTCAGCATCGGCAGCAGGCCTGCCTCGCCTTCCGTAGTGGGGATTCGCTACACAGGTGAATTCCACCCTGTGATACTGCCAACCCCGCTCTTTTCGCCCTACCGCTGCACTGAGAGCCTCCGCAGAGGCAAACTCCTCCTTTGCCAGTTTGCGCATTTCTTTCTCGATCTTCTCCGCTTCACGCTCGATTCTCTTCTCCAAAGCTGCCAGATCACGCTTTCGGGCAGCCTCCGAATAGACAATTATCCATCGCTGAGGCGCACCACCGTAAGTAGTGCACACTTCCAGAAGGCGATATCCTCCAAGGCTGCTTTCTCTCATCTCGGCCACAGAGATTGCCTCTTCCAGACTCCTGGCCAACCCTATCCTCTCCGGCACCCGGGTCACCCACTTTATCTCCGACAAGGCCTGAAGGTTCTCTTCCGCATAAAGGGCACTATCGGCTACGAAGTAGGGCTCCTCTCCCTCCTGGAATTGCTGCACGTAAGCTTTGATGAGCTCGGGCACCGCCTTGACATCGGCTGCGTTCCCGTCCAGGGCCTGAATCCAGGTGGGAAGGGCCGAGCGATAAGTGGTCAAAAGCCCAGCTACCACTTGCTTGAGGTCTGGCCGATGGTCTCTGGAGTAACCCCGTGCGATTCGAATTACACCTGGTTGCTCTTCTCTTTCATAAGCCCCGTGCACGTGAAAAGAAGAAATGTCCACGTGGATGAAGCGATGCTCAATGCCGTAGTGGCGCAGAGCGTGGGAGGCCACCTGGGCGAAAATTTCGGTCAGGCCGGCCTCGAAGAGGGCGTCCAGGGCACGGCCCAGGCTATCATCGTTCAACATCTCGGCGGTGATGCCCGGTCCGAGCAGAAGTTCCACCGGCTTGTTGGCGAAGAATTCAGGGGTCAGATACAGTGGACGGCTTACGAATCCCAGGGCATTGATGATCATCGCCTTTACTGCTTGCCCGATGGTGACCTGGCGTCGAGGGGCCGGAACCAGGCGGTCAATGATGTTTACCAGGCCGATTTCATCGCAGATACCGGCTACGATTCCAAGATGGTCCAGCCTTTGCGTGCAATAAGCTCTCTCTGTCATCGGGTATCCTCCTGGAACCAGATGTGGAAATCGTCTCTCTTCTAGGAGGATACCACAAAATTCCTTATTTGGCTATGTTAAAGTGCGGAATGTGGGTTAGACCAGGTCTCGGTAACATATAACTTGCTTCCATCCGTAAAAGTAAGACACAGCTTGACCTGGTCTTGGGTGCGCCTTGG
>DRAO01000075.1 GCA_011041825.1 Chloroflexota bacterium | reverse complement strand
GCTGATGCAATGGAAGTGCTAATCATCGCCTTTGTCATCCCGGCCCTGATTAAGGAGTGGAACCTGACATCCCAGCAGGCTGGGTTCTTAGGCACAGCTATCTTCCTGGGGATGCTGGCTGGAGCCTGGTTCTGGGGAACCGTCTCCGATTACATCGGGCGCAGGTTGGGATTCCAGCTCACAGTGCTGGTGGACTCGGTGTTCGGGTTCCTCTCGGCACTGGCCCCCAATTTCCCCTTGCTGGTGCTGCTAAGGGCTCTCACAGGCTTTGGCGTCGGTGGGACATTGCCGGTGGATTATTCCATCTTTGCCGAATATCTGCCGAAGGAAAAGCGAGGCCGCTATCTGGTCATCCTGGAGAGCTTCTGGGCTCTGGGGACCATTGTGGCGGCGGGTTTGGCCTGGCTCATCGTGCCCCGGGTGGGATGGCGAGCTTTGCTGGCGATATCTGCGGTGCCCGGCCTCATCATCTACTTCATCCGCCGCTACGTGCCTGAATCGCCCCGTTACCTGCTCATCAGTGGGCGTGAGGACGAAGCCCGCCAGGTGCTGGAGCAGGTGGCTCGGGAAAACGGCGTGGAACTGGCCATCGCCGGGCTCCAGGCCGAGTCCAGGCAGGCCAGGGTGACCGTCTCAGCCCTGTGGCAATCGGGCTTCGCCAGGACCACTCTGATGTTGTGGATTGTGTGGTTCACCATTTCCCTGGGGTACTACGGGGTTTTCATCTGGCTGCCCCGCATCTTTGTGGCCCGGGGTTTCACCTTCCTCAAGACATATCAGAACGTATTCCTGATGGCTTTAGCTCAGCTTCCGGGCTACTTCTCAGCAGCCTACCTGGTAGAACGGTGGGGGCGGAAGCCCACTCTGGGACTGTATATGGTACTGAGCGGAGTTTTCACTTATCTCTTCGCCGTGGCCGCCGGGCTTTCTTCCATCCTGGCCTCAGCAGTGCTGATGAGCTTCTTCTGTCTGGGAGCCTGGGGGTGCGTTTACGCCTATACGCCCGAACTCTATCCGACGGAAATCCGCTCCACGGGGATGGGCTGGGCCAGCGGGATGACCCGTATCGCCGGGGCCATCGCTCCCAGCTTAGGTGGTTACCTGCTGTCCATCTCCCTGGCGGCGGCCCTGAGCCTCTATGCGGCTGCCTTTATCATCGGTGGGCTGGCCGTACTGACATTAGGTCGGGAGACAAGAGGGCAGCCCCTGGCTGAGACCCTGCCTTTGGCTGGCGCTTAACGGCGCAAAACGGAGAGGGCGTTGAAAAACTCCGGGGTTAAACTCGCCCCCGGGAGCCGGGGAAGGAAGTACCCTCAGAAGGCTCTTTTAACCTGCCAAGGAGGAAAGGTGAGCATAGTATTGGTGCCCATCGGAGAAGTGGATGGCAAGGTGCTGGAGTTTATAGGCCAGGCTTTGGAACGAACGTTCGGCCAGCCTTATTCCATTGCGCCAGCCACCCCTCTCCCTGCACAGGCCTATAACCCATACCGCCATCAGTATTTCTCAGACCTCCTGCTGAGACTCCTGGAGGAGGTGGAGGCCCCAGGGGCGGAGAGGGTGCTGGGGGTGGTGGATGTTGATCTGTACACTGAAGGGCTTAACTTCATCTTTGGCCAGGCCTCACTGCGAGGGAGGGATGCCATCATATCCCTTGCTCGCCTGCGTCAAAGCTTTTACGGGTTACCTGAGGATGAAGACCTCTTTCTGGAGCGGGCAGTGAAGGAGGCTGTACACGAATTAGGGCATACTTATGGGCTGGGTCATTGTCCTGACCCTTATTGTGTTATGCATTTCTCGAATTCCCTCGCCGATACTGATGTTAAGCAAGCCACGTTTTGCCCCAGGTGTTCCCAAGCCCTGCGACTTTCCAGAAGGAAGCGGTCGGCTTCCATTTAACCGTGGTTGGCAATGTTGCCCCACGGTGGGGGTAAAAAAGGAGAAAAGGGAGCGTTTTTGTGGGCAACGG
>DRAO01000441.1 GCA_011041825.1 Chloroflexota bacterium | reverse complement strand
CCCCTACGCCTACTTCCGTGGCTCCGCCGCCAGGACCTCAACCCACCCCGGAGCAGCCCGAAGGAAGAAAGCCCTCAATGCCCGCCAATTCCACCGTGCAGGGCTACGTTTACAACTACTCCTCCGGCCGCCCGGTGCCGGGCATAGAAGTGGTAATCTCGGGGGGCGGGTGGAGCACGAGCACCCGTTCCGATTCCAACGGCTTCTACCGCTTTCAGGGGTTGGGCTATGGCGTAGCCACCTTAAACCTGCGCCTTCCGCCCGGTTTCACCCGGGCCAATCCGGATCTCAAAGTGTTCCTGGATGGGAAAAACACCGTAGAGGTAAACCTTGGATTTTACGCCGGGGAAAAGCCCTCCTGGCCTGTGCAGCTTTCCCTCTTGCAGAAAACCCTCTTCGTAAAATCGGGGGCCGATTTCGAGATAGGCTTTGAAGTGAGGAACACGGGATCAGAGGTTTTGGACGGCATCGAGGTGGAAGTGAACCTGCCGGGGGTCGTAAGCCTAAAAGGGGTATCGCCTGAGATGGCAGCCTTTGAGGTGAAACAAAACGGGGTAAAAATCAGCATAGGGGAACTGAAGCCTTCTCAGGTTATGCAAATACGGCTGAAATGCCACCTTGGGACCTCGCCCGGCAGATATACCGTTCCCATCACCGTGCGGTACTCCGGGATGGCATATACAGTTAGCGCTCTCATCCAGGTAGAAACCTCTCTTCCTAAAACCGGCTTTGCGCTCCCGGTCGGCCTTGCTATCTTGCTATTGTTCACCATCTATATGGCTAGGTATCTGCGTATAAGTGGATAAGACACTTAATGGTAAAGAGATATTTCTTCGACGGCGGCAATGCCGCCGTCGAAGAAATATCTTCTACTTTTTTCTCATTGATTTCGCATCACTAGAGGCAAGTAAACGCTGTAGCGGGCTTCCGGAGGAACAAGGCTAACACGGACATACCAGAACCCAGCTTGGAGGGAGTAGACCCCATCCCCGGCTACGCCGCAGGCTCTCTGTCCAGCGGTAGCTCCGAGGCTGTAAACCCCATCGGTGGCAGAGCCGCCTCCGCCCGCCATCACCGTCCACTCCAATTGGTAAGGGCCATCGGCTAGGGCCACGCCTGTGCTAATAAGAAGCAAGAGCAGAAGCAACGTTATCCGTTTCATCGTTCACCCCCCTTGCGCCAAACCGCCCACATCAAACCCAGCAGGAGCAATCCTGTTCCTGGCAGCAAGCTATTCTGGGCCAGGGAAGCCCGACGAGCCGAGGATGCCTCCAGCGCTTCCACCCTAGCTTCCAGATCAGCTATGCGCTGCTGAAGGGCAGCGTTCTCCCGCTCTAGGGTTTCAATGCGGGCTTGCTGAGCCTGATTCTGCTGATACAGCCCTTGGATAGCGGCCAGGGCCACGCCATAGGCGTCCACCGTGCTGATATGCCTGTCATCCTCGCCTACGCCGAAGATGGCATAGAAATCCTGGGCCATCGGCCCGATGTGGCGGATGGAATCGTCCTGGGCCTTGTAGTTCCAGATGGTGATGGGGAGCCGAGCCACTCCTTCCAGCACCGCCTGGGGGTCCACCGGCTCGAAGTTCTCCTTGGCCTCCCGGTCGCTCAGGTTGGACCAGGAGCCAGAACCGGGGTGCAACGTTGCACCGGTGCTCAGGTCACTGCTGGTGTACATCGTGACCCCGCCGCTGGCCCGGACGATGAAGGCGTCTTGGACGTTGCAGTTGACATCGCTATCGGTGGAATCGCCCCAGACGAAGCAACCCTGGCTGTTGGCCTTGGCCCGCCGCCCGGCGGCGAAACTGTAAGTCCCCTGGGCGGCATTGTCTTTGCCTCCCGGCACGGTGGCGTACCCACCGCTGGCGGTGTTGCTATCGCCTCCGCCGACGGTGGCATACTGCCCGCTGGCGGTGTTGTTTGTCCCCCCTCCGACGGTGGCGTAGTTGCTGTTGGCGGTGTTGTTG
>DRAO01000256.1 GCA_011041825.1 Chloroflexota bacterium | reverse complement strand
CGATGAGGCCGAGGGCTTCCTGGGCGGCTTTCTCCGTCTCGGCTACCACGATGGCGATGGCGTCGCCCACATAGCGGACCTTGTCGTAGGCCAGCACGGGCCAATCCTTGCGGACGATGCCGTGGTTCCCCTCGCCGGGCACATCTTCGGCGGTGAGGACGGCCACCACGCCGGGGTGGGCTTTGGCTTTAGACGTATCAACCCGCACCAGGCGGGCGTGGGGGTGCTTGCTGCGGAGCACCTTGGCGTAGAGCATCCCCTTGAAGTAGAGGTCGGCGGCGAAGATGGCCTTGCCGGTGGCCTTGAGGACGGCTTCGGGCTTGGGGGTGAGGTTGCTCACCACCCGTAGAGGTTTCACGCCTTCGGGCAACGATGGCGGGATGTAACCCTCGCCCCGGAGTTCCGAGGCGGCGGCTTTGATGGCTTTGAGGATGCTGGAGTAGCCCGTGCACCGGCAGAGGTTGCCTCCCAGGGCCTTGATGATTTCTTCGTCGGTAGGGTTGGGGTTGCGGTCGAGCAGGGCCTTGGCGGCCATAATCATCCCCGGCGTGCAGAAGCCGCACTGGATGGCCCCGTAGTCCACAAAGGCTTTTTGAAGTGGGTGGAGCTTGCCGTCCTTCGCCAGCCCTTCGATGGTCTCGATTTGGGCTCCATCGGCTTTGAGTGCTTTGTAGGTGCAGGAGCGCACGGCCCTGCCGTTGACGATGACGGTGCAGGCTCCGCACACTCCTTCGCCACAGCCATTTTTGGTGCCCGTGAGGTGGAGATGGTCCCGCAGCACTTCCAACAGCGTGGTATCGGGCTCGACCTCGATTTCGTATGGGATGCCGTTCACGGTAAGGGAGATCATATGCTTCATTGCTCCACCTCGTCTGCGAGATTAAGTGAGTTCTGTTCCGAAAAAAAGAAAAAGAAGACAAAGGGGTTTTCCCCCATTAATTATAGCTTAATAACTTTCCAGCGGCAAATCCAAATTTATTGCGGCATTTGAATTCAAGTTGACAAAGTGAGCACATTGTTGTATAATAATCTTGGGAGCGCTCCCAACACATAAGAAGGGTTAACACGTCTAGGAGGCCCCTTTTTAAAGGTTTAAGGGGGTTAATTCCGGGTAATTGAGGGGTCTTTCGGGCCGCCTAGGCCTTTTTAAAAGGCCTGTGTTGGGAGCGCTCCCAAAAGAAGGGAGGAGAAATCAATGGCAACTCTCGAACAAATCGCCAAGCTGGCCGGTGTATCCCGCTCTACCGTCTCTCGGGTCATAAACAACCACCCCAACGTAAGCCCCGAGGTGCGGGAGCGAGTGTGGAAGGTGATTCGAGAGCTGGATTATCAACCCCACGCCGCCGCCAGGAGCCTGGCCACCCGCCGCACCCAGGTCCTTGGCCTCATCATCCCTCAGGCCGTCACCATCCTTTTCACCGATCCCTTCTTCCCCCTGCTCATCCGGGGCATCGCCGATGCCTGCAATGCCCGCCGCTACCACCTGATGCTCTCCCTCTTCTCCCCCGGCGATGAGCAGCGGGAACTCTACAGTCGCTTCATCCGCAGCGGCCACCTCGATGGCGTTATCATCTCCTCCACGGTCATTGACGACCCCCTCATCCCTCGCCTTCTCAAGGACAAAATTCCCTTCGTCCTGGTGGGCCGCTATCCTCACGACCCCCAGGTCAACTATGTGGATGCCGATAACCGGGCCGGGGCTCAGATGGCCGTGGACTACCTCATCCGTCTGGGGCACCGCCGCATTGCGACCATCACCGGCCCCCTGAATATGATCGCCGGGCTTGACCGCTATGAAGGCTACAAGACGGCCCTCACCAACCGAGGCATCTCCTTCGACGAGAATTTGGTGGCCGAAGGCGATTTCACCGAAGAGGGGGCATACCAGGCTATGCAAACCCTTTTGCCTCAGAAACCGACTGCTGTCTTCGTCGCCAGCGACACGATGGCTATGGGGGCAATAAAGGCCATAAGGGAAGCAGG
>DRAO01000037.1 GCA_011041825.1 Chloroflexota bacterium | reverse complement strand
GCCACTTTATCTCCACCGCCCACCGCTCTCCATTCTCAGCCAAAGCATCTATTTCAACTTTTCCATCAGGGGAACGGTAAGGGGCCACCTGCCGGAAATAAGGGAGCTTGATGGAGCCTTCCACCCCCAGCAGCGCTCCGTCCACCACCTGTCCGTTGAAGCGCCGGAGCAATTCTCGCACTTCGCTCTCCTTAGCCAACCCCAATTCGGAGGAAAGACGACGGTATTTCGTCTCCAGCTCTTCCACCAGGTGACGTAGTCCCTCCCGTCTGGGCCAGGGCGGATACAGTTCCACCCCTTTGCTCATATGGGCCACCCAGTATCGGAGCACCGGGTCCCGATAGAAATACAATTTCCCCTCTTCCACCACCAAATCCACCTCCATAAGCCAGCGAAGGTAACCTCTGGTGGCAGAAGGGCTTTTGGCTATCCGCCGGGCAACCTCTGAGAGGGAAAGCCCCTCTTCCTCGGCCAGGACCTGAAGGATGGCCTTGAGGACACCGTAGCCCCGGGCACGCTGGAGTGAGACGTCGTAAAGATAACGGCAATAATGGTAAATCTGGCCTTCCGGCGAAAGGGCTTCCAGGATGAAGGCATAAGAGACCACTTCGGGGGTGATTTCTCCATCCCAGGGCATCCGCCCCAACCGTCGGGCAAGGGCTGTGATGTAAAAGGGATGGCCGCCGGAAAGGCGGTGGATCTGCCGGGCCGCTGTGGTAGATATTCCAGGAAGCCATTTCCTCGCCAGGGCCACCGTGGCTTCCCGGGTGAAAGAGGATAGCTCCAGCAGTTCAAATTGCAGGAACAGGGGAGAACGGTGTTCCTGCACCATCTTCTCCATCACGGTAATGGCAGAACCGGCGATGACATAAGCCACCCGCTCCTGCCGCTGGATGGCCGCCCGGAACAGCGCCAGGGGGTCGCCGATACCGGGATAGTGGGATAACACCGTGATCTCCTGGAACTCGTCCAGAAACAGGATGAGAGGGGTGTCCAACTCTTTCGCCAGGCGTTCCGGGAAATCAAAAGCCAGCTTGAGCATCAGGGATGCATCGGTACGGGAGCGGGAGAGTTCATCCTGGAGGGAAGCCGCTACCTGAGCAGTAACTGGACTCGAGGCTGCGGCTACTTTCAAAAGGCTTGAAGCGGTGAGGTAGGCGTCAGGTTCATCCTGTCCTTTTGTCAAAGCCCAGAAGGATGTCCAACCGACATAGCGCTGAGCGAAGAGTTCCGGAGCGGTGCAGATTTCTTCAAAATCTATGTACACGGGCAGGACATCCCCTTTTTCCAACAAGCGGGCCATCTGCTCCTTGATGAGAAGGGTCTTACCTATGCGCCGCAAACCGAAAAGGGCCACGTATCGAGGCCGCCCCTGAATCAGTTCATCGGCCACTTGTTCCAGGTAAGCCAACTCCCGTTCCCGGTCGGTGAATATCTCCCGGAGATGGGAAGGGTAAAAAGAGGTTATAGGCATCGAGTTCTCCTCCATATTAAGTCAAACAAGTTATAACTCATTTGACTTAATTATACCATTACAAGCTGGAACCGGCAAGGCGGGGAGGAAAAGCCTGGGCCAGGGCTAAAAGCCCCAGCCTGAGAAGTGAAAGCCCGCCTCTGGCGGGCTGTTTAGGGCGCTTCCAGCGCCCTTTCTCTGCTCAGCCGGGAGCTTTGAGCTCCCGACCTCCGGCTCAGCGATAGCGATTTCTCAGCTATCCCCTGAACTTCTCAGCGAAATACGAGCTGAACAGGGCCACAAGGAGCGCCCTGTCCACCTTCACATCATCGGGCAAACCCAAGAATGCGTGCAGCTTCTCGTAAATCCTGGTGAAGGCATTTCCCACAGTGCTGGGGGAGAGGTAAATCTTACGGCCTATCTCCTCGTTGGTGGGGCTGTGGTGGTGCACGAGGATTTCCTCCATCATCGCCTCGACGATGCGCCTCTCCGGGGAAGAGAGTATCTCCTCAATGAACTCCCGCTGCTTCCGCCTTTCCTC
>DRAO01000354.1 GCA_011041825.1 Chloroflexota bacterium | reverse complement strand
GCTGGAAGCTCCCGGCTAAGAATCTGGAAGCGGGTTGAAAACCCGCTAACCCTCAGCCGGTTTTCAACCGGCTTTAAGGCTTCTCAGCCGGGTGATTCATCGCCCGGCGGGTGGGCTGCGCAAATCTGCTTCAGGGGAGCAAGTCAAAAGTGTCAGGTAGCTAGATCATCGGACTTTTTGCATCATTCATCCGCCCCGTCATCCACCATAGCCAGGTAAGCTTTCAGCAAGGCGTTGAAAAGCTTGCCGTGCTTCAGGGGTTTGAGGTGCAGAAGCTCGTGGATGATGACTTCGGCCCGGAAGCGGGCAGGTTTTTCCAGGAGTTCCGTGTTGAAGGTGAGGCAGCCACGGCTGGTGCAGCTGGCCCACTTGCGTTTCATCGGGCGGAGGCGGATTTCCCTGGGGGTTACCCCAATCCGCCTGGCCCAGGCTTCTACCTCCGCTCTGAATACGGCTTCTTTGATTTCGGATGCGCTTCGCTGCTTGTAATCCATATGCTCTTCCCACAGGTAGATGCGTGTTAATCTTCGACGACGGCTCCGCTGTCGTCGAAGATTAACGTTTTAGAATCCCTATTATCCGTTCCACGGTCTCAGGCCGGTTTTTGAGGCCGGCTTTGCGCAGGAGGGCGTAGAGCTTCCGGCGCACTTCACGCTGCTGCCTATCGCTCGTCTGCCAGTGGGGGTATTCCTCGAAGGTTTGGCCCATCTCTATGGCGATTTCCTCGGCCTGCTCCTCGGAGCAGCCAGCCTGCTTCAGGAGCCACAGGACGGTGAACGCCTCGGTGGAGATGTTCCGCTCGGCGTATTCCCGCTCGGCTTCGTTGATCTGGCGGAGGAGTTCTTCCAGTTGCTTGAGGGCTTCCTGCGTGGAGATCTGGCGCTCCTTGAAGGCTTTGGCGATGGCCTCGGCCCGCTCCCCTATCGAGATGAGGTAGGGCTTGGCTGCGCCTTCATCGGCGACTTTGACTTCGATGCTCTTGATGAGGTTGAAAACCTTGACGGTGTCCGGCTGCTGTTTGCGGGCAATCACGTCCAGGGTCTCCGGGGTAATCTCGTACACCGCTACGGCCTCCCGGATGACTCCGGGCCTGGTGTGTTTCTGCACCAATTGGGCGGTCTTGTGGGCCAGTTCCCTGTCCGGCAGCTCGGCCCCTTCGTAGGCCGAACGCAGGAGGGCATACAGGTCCGCCACGTCCCGGTAATCGTCCATAAACTCCCGCAGGAAGGGGTCGGGGGAGAGGATTTCGTAGAGGTCTTCCAGCTCCGAGAAGAAGCGGTAGAACTCCTGTCGCCGGTCCTCATCCCGGAAGTATTCCAGGGCGGATTCGGCGGCCTTGTCCGGGGCCTTGCCCTTCACCAGGGGGATGTATTCCGAGCGGGCTCGTTCCATCATCCTGCGGAAGCGCTCTTGGAGGACGTCCACCCCCTCGACGACGCCGTGGATGTCCTTGGAATCGAAGGCCAGGGCCTTCTCCAGGTTGTCGAAGATGCCCACGAAGTCCAGCACGAAGCCGCCCGGCTTGTGCTTCCCCCGCTCGTCCTCGTAGGGGCGGTTGACCCTGGCGATGGCCTGCAAGAGGACGTGGTCCCGCATCGGCTTGTCCAGGTACATACAGTAGAGGATGGGGGCATCGTAGCCGGTGAGGAGCTTCTGGGTGACGATGAGGATTTTGGGGAGCCGGTCGTGGCGGCAGAAATCCCGGCGGATGCGTCTTTCCTCTTTTTCCGAGAGGTGATAGCGGGCGAGTTCCGGCGGGTCGTTGTGGCCCCGGCTGATGACCACCGCCGAGTACTCCGGTGGGATGTACTTATCCAGGGCCTCCTTGTAGAGGGCGCAGGCTTCCCGGTCCACCCCCACCAGGAAGGCCTTGTAGCCCATCGGCTCCACGTGTTCGGTGAAATGCTTTGCCACGTACTGGGCGATGCGCTGCACCCGCTCCCGGTTCTTGAGCATATTCTTGAGGGTGACGGCCCTGTCCAGGATGCGGTTCAGGTC
>DRAO01000266.1 GCA_011041825.1 Chloroflexota bacterium | reverse complement strand
GCCCTGGCCGATGACCTGGCCCTGGCCCTGGCTGCCTCACCGATACGGATTGAAGCTCCCGTTCCTGGCCGTCCATACGTAGGCATAGAGGTGCCCAACGATGAACCGTCCCTGGTATCATTGCGGGAGGTGATGGAGAGCAAGGAATTCAGGGAGATGAAATCCCCCCTCAAGCTGGCATTGGGTAAAGGGGTGTCGGGTCAGCCCGTGGTGGCCGATTTAACGGCTATGCCTCATCTGCTAATAGCTGGGGCTACCGGGTCGGGGAAAAGCGTTTGCATAAACTCCATCGTCACCTGTCTGGTTATGCAGAATCCCCCTGAAAGGCTCCGGTTGCTCTTGGTAGACCCAAAACGAGTGGAGTTAGCGCATTTCAATGGCCTTCCCCACCTCTTAGCACCGGTGGTAATGGAGGTGAAGGACGCCATTGGTGCCCTGACCTGGCTGGTGAAGATGATGGAAGAGAGGTACGATGAATTTGCCAAGATGAAGGCCCGACACTTGGAGGATTATAACTCCAAGGCCCGGGCCAAAGGCAAGGAGCCTTTGCCGTACATAGCCCTCATAATAGATGAGCTGGCGGATATAATGATAGCTGCTCCCGATGAAGCTGAGAGGAAACTGACAAGGCTGGCCCAGCTATCCCGGGCCACGGGAATCCATCTCGTGCTGGCTACTCAACGGCCCAGCGTTGATGTCATCACCGGGTTGATAAAGGCCAATTTCCCCGCCCGCATCAGCTTTGCTGTTACCAGCCAGGTGGATTCCCGGGTAATCTTGGATATGGCCGGGGCGGAGAGGCTCTTAGGTCGGGGGGATATGCTCTTCCTGCCCCCTGACCAGCCAACTCCTATCAGGCTTCAGGGCTGCTATGTCTCAGCTAAAGAGATAAAAAGGGTGGTAGATTACTGGCGGGAGAAAAGGCCATTGGCTGCCGAGGAAATTAAAGGGTTCCCTTGGGAGGGCCTCTTGGAGGAAGAGAAGGAGGATGAGCTCACAGGGGAAGCCCTGGAGCTTCTGAAATCATATCAGCGGGTTTCCATCTCCCTGCTCCAGCGCAAGCTGCACCTCGGCTACCCCAGGGCGGCTCGCCTTATGGAATATCTGGAGGAGCACGGTTACGTCCGATATGACGAAAACCTCAGGGCTTATTTAGTTGTTCGGGATAACGAAGCAGAAGTTGAAAATCTTTGCTCATCTTGGGAAACGCAGCAAAACAGCGCTCCTTAGAAAGAGGTTAATCGTCGCCTATGCCAATATGAGCGAAAATCTTTTCGTTAAAAATCCTTCTTAAGGAGGAGCTATGAGCCCAAAGAAGGAGAAGCATCCTAAGAAGAAGAAAGAGGTAATAGAGGTTGACGGCACGGTAACAGAGGCTTTGCCCAATGCTATGTTTCGGGTTAAACTCGATACCGGACATGAGGTCCTGGCTCACATTTCCGGCAAGATGCGGATGTATTACATACGGGTGCTGGTAGGTGATAGGGTGAAGGTGGAACTTTCACCCTATGATTTGACCCGGGGCCGCATAGTTTACCGGTACAAGTGATCTCCTCTCGTTCTTCCCACATTATAAGGTGCCTGGTAGCTAGTCCGGGCTAGGGAATTCCCCCTCTTCCCTGGGAAAGTTGCTTTTTACCCTGTATTAAATGGAATTCGCTAAAGTCACGGGCTCCTAATGCTTTCTGGAGGTGCGAGCCGTCAATGGTATTAAAGGAACTCGCCTTCACGGAGTACACCAGCCCTGATGCTTTCACCGAAATCCATAAACCTGTCCCCGCAGAGGCCCCCGTGACCATCAGGGTGAACGGTAAAGAACTGGTGACATTGCTGTGTACGCCGGAGAACCTGAAGGAGCTAGCCCTTGGCTTCCTCTACCTAGAAGGATTCATCTCGGGTATGGATGACGTGTTGCTCTTAAGGGTTTGCGATGAGGAGAGGGAAATAGAAGCACGCCTTCGTGAGGAGGTGAGCCTGCCTGCTCACCAGGTCATAGTATCGGGG
>DRAO01000336.1 GCA_011041825.1 Chloroflexota bacterium | reverse complement strand
TACGTCTCACCTCCGGGTAAAGGATTTGGGGCGCAGATGAACGCAGATTAACGCAGATTTGATAGAAGTTTCAAGCGCTCTTCCACCAAGCTTGCTTCCGAAGCGTTTACGGATTTAATATGTTGACTTTACCCAGAATCTCCTTTACGGCTTCGTAAATGGGAGCCCCATCGTCAACCTCGATCAGCGGCCTGCCTACTAAATCGAATTCAGCCACCGCCGGATCATCGGGCAGGGTGCCGACGAGTTGGATGCCGATTTCCTGGGTCCTTTCCCTCAAGGGCGCAGGGAGTTCGCCGTTGACCCGGTTCACCACAAGGTAAGCGTGGCGGATCTTGGTGCCCAGCTCTTTGGCAAGCTCCACGATGCCTTTAGCAGCCATCAGCCCCCGTACAGTGGGGTCAGAGATGACGAAGAGGTGGTCCACGCTCTGCATCGTCTGGCGGCTGATGTGCTCCATACCGGCCTCGTTGTCTATGACCACATAGTCGTAGTCCTGCTTGAGGCGGTCTATGACATTGCGGAGGATGGCGTTGGCGGCGCAGTAGCAGCCGGGGCCTTCAGGGCGGCCCATTGCTATGAGGTCAACCCGGTCGCCTTCCACCAGGGCCTGGTTGATGCGCAGCTCCAGGTAATCGGCCTTGGAGATCCCGGCCTGAAAAGTGCCGCTCTGGACCTGGGAGAGAGTGTCCTCACGGATGTGTCCCACGGTTTCCTCCAGAGGCATCCCCAGCACCAGGTGGAGGTTGGAACTGGGGTCGCCGTCCACGGCCAGAATGTAGCCGGAGGTGTTCTCCTTCAGGTACTTTATCACCAGGGCGGCGAAGGTGGTCTTGCCGGTGCCACCCTTACCTGCCACAGCTATCGTGACCGTCATTTGCGCAATTCCTCCCATTCTTTCAAGGTGATTTTGCGGCCTATGATGGCCTCTACTTCTCTGATTAACATCTTAAGTTGAGGAACGGAGTATTCAGGATTTGAAGGAATAGCCAACCGATACTCCTCATATATCATAAACTGGTGGCGTGTGCCTGAGAATGGGCCATCAAAACCTAATTTGCGAAGTCGTTTAATGAAGTCTCGACGTTTACACGGCGACCACCGGCTCATACGTTGGCTCCTTATTCAAATCTATCCCGGCTATCACCGGGAGGTGATGTCCAAGCCTGAGCCCCACAAGAATCCAATCTTCTAAAGTCGAGCGTAACTCTTCCTTGCATTCTTCTAACGTGCTTCCAAAGGCTATGACTCCCTTACAACCAGGAATTCGTCCAACAAAAGTGCCATCTTCTAACTCCTCATAGATTGCTTGGGCCATCGCTTTCTCTACATATTCAGTGAGAACGAAGCGCACACCCATAGTTGCCTCCCTCCTGAATCCGAGTAGCCGTTTTAGGCGGTATTAAAGCTGGTGTGAAAAACACCCCTCACCTCAATATCGGCATCTAATTCTAACACGCAGCTTATGGTATGTCAAAATAGGTGTGCTGGAACCATCTCACATCTTAACTCGAATACCTGCAAGCTTTCGTTACCTTGCTGAGGATGCCAGGAGAGGAGGACCTCGTTTTCTCCGAAGCTTAGCGGCATAGGGGGGCTGGCCAGGGTTGCCCTTTTCCCCGCCTGAACATTATAGCAGGCGATTGGATTGCCGCCTTTCCCCAATAATTCCAGCTTCCCTCCAGCCGAAGATTGCACCTCTATCTCCAGACGATATAGCCTGTACTCAGGGCATCGGACTATGAGACTGGCGCTGGTTTCTATCGCCCTAGCCACTTGCGCACCAATTTCCTCCCTCTTACCCCACCCATAGCCGAGGATGATGAAAGGGACGGGCTCCTCCGGGGGCTCGACTTTGTAAACCAGCAGGCGCTCGTCTTCGTAATAAGGCCGGGCATCGCCGAAAATCTGTCGGGCAAGCTCAAGGGTCTTCTCCCGCTCCGGGCCATTGGGCATCTTGTAGAAGTCCAGCACCACGTAGCGCACGTTCAGGTAAGCGAAGACG
>DRAO01000171.1 GCA_011041825.1 Chloroflexota bacterium | reverse complement strand
GGCTAGGGATAGAAAAAGGGGCGTTTTCTCGTGCGGGGGCTTCGCCCCCCGCACGAGAAAACACTTCAAAAAATGCTTTTTAACCTGCCCTCGCCGGAGGGAACCATTTGAGCAAGAACAGCGTGGCACTTTTTCAACACCCTCGCCGTTCCCTTTTTTGCAAAACGCCTTAATATGCGGTATTATTATAGCTGTCCATAACTGCGGGCTCACCAATCCATCGGGGCCTCAGAAGGGTTAGGGAAGAGAATGATAAACGTCTCTATCGGAACTGCCGCCGTTATGGGGCTTGTCAAAGCCCGCTTGAAGGCTCGTCCCACTACTGCCTATCTTATGCTGGGAGGACGATGCCTTATGGATTGTGCCTTTTGTGCCCAAGCCCGCAGCAGCACCGCCAATCCGGAGCTTCTCTCCCGTGTAAAGTGGCCTCCTTTCAAAGAGGAAGAGGTCTTATCCCACTTGAAGCTGGCCGTCCTCCGGGGCGATTTCAAGCGGGTCTGCCTCCAGGTCACCGTCACCAAGGACTACCTGAGCCGGACGATAGAACTGGCGAAGAGGATAAAGGAGCAGTGCGATGTCCCTGTGGATGCGGCTATATTGCCCTCAGACTTTGAAGATGTGAAGGCGTTGCTGGCAGCCGGTGTGGAGCACATAGGCTTCGGCCTTGATGCGGTGAGCGAGAGGATATTCAGGGAAACCAAAGGCCCCCACTGGAATCACACCATCGGGCTCATAGAGCAAACCGCCCACAGGTTTCCAGGTCGGGTAGCCGTGCACCTTATCATAGGTCTGGGGGAGACGGAGAAAGAAGCCGCCTTTATGATTCAGAAGATGCACGACCTCAAGGTCATAACGGGGTTGTTTGCCTTCACCCCTATCCCCGGTACGAAGATGGAGAGCTGCGCCCCTCCTCCCCTGGCTTCCTACCGCCGCATCCAGGTTGCCCGCTGGCTTATAACGCAGGGGTTAGCTAGGGCGGAGGATTTCACCTATTCTTCCGATGGAACCATAATTGCCTTTGAACCGGATTATTGGGAAGAAGCGGTGGCTGATGGCCGTGCTTTTATGACCTCCGGCTGTCCAGATTGCAACCGACCTTACTACAATGAACGGCCAACAGGGCCTTTATACAATTTCCCCTACCCTCCAAGTGCCGAGGAGATTGAGCAAGCGATTAACGCAACACGTAATGGGTAATTATGGAAAAGTGGCGTCTTCTCAAAACCGGCTATGCCGATGGAGTCACGAATATGGCAATTGATGAGGCCATCCTCCTGGCTGTGGCTAAGGGTAAGGCCCCGCCAACGTTGCGCTTCTATGGATGGCGTCCCCCTTGCCTCTCCATAGGCTACGGCCAATCTATGCGAGAGGAGATTGACATCGAAAGATGTAAAGCAGCTCAGATAGACCTGGTGCGAAGGCCGACAGGCGGTAAGGCCATCCTTCACTCCGATGAAGTGACCTACAGCGTGGTCCTGCCTTCAAGTCACCCTCTCGCTCGTGGGAGTGTGCTGGAATCCTATCGCCGTCTGAGCTGGGGGCTGGTGCAGGGGCTAAGGGCGCTGGGTGTGAAGGCCAGTCAGGCCGGCCCTCTTGAGGAAAAGCAATGGCTGAGCGCCGCCTGTTTTGAGGTTCCCTCTGATTATGAGGTGGAATGCAATGGCAAGAAGCTGATAGGCAGTGCCCAACTCCGCCGCAAGGACGCCTTACTCCAACATGGCTCCATCCCACTCCGGGGGGATGTGACCGCTATTGTGGATTTCCTGCGCCTTCCTCCCGCCCAGAAAGAACGCTTAAGGGCACGACTTCGACAGAGGGCCATCACCTTAGAGGAAATCCTGGGGAGGGCGGTCTCTTTTGAAGAGGTTGTCTCAGCAATGGTTCAGGGTTTCAAGGAGGCTTTCGGCCTCCAGATAACCCCGGGAGAACTCACCCCTTTCGAGAAGGAGGAGGCCGAAAGGTTAAGGCAGAAGTACTCAAGCGATGCCTGGAATCTCAGGCACTAACCCCTG
>DRAO01000401.1 GCA_011041825.1 Chloroflexota bacterium | reverse complement strand
TGAATGTCTTTTCGTCCCATCCGGCTATCTCTTTGATCATACCGCTTTCGTAGCTGCCACCCACGGACATAGCCACCTGCCCCGTGGCGAAGAGGGTCATCGGCCAATCCCATTTGCAGTTGGCCACCTTAGGGGAAGCGACCTTATATTTGTGCACCAAGTCGGTGAGGAATTTCACTGCCCTGCGGGTCGCTGGGCTGTTCAGCACCACTTTGCCATTGGCGAAGACGTCCCCGCCTGCTGACCACAGGAAAGGCAGCAGGAGATACGAAGTAGTCTCCCCCGCTTTCAGTGAAGCGGGAAAAGCCATAGCGTAATCGCCCATCCCGTATTTGCGACGCACATCCTCCTGCTGGAAATGGAGGGCGATCTGTACCAATTCATCCCAGGTTTGGGGAGGGTAGATGCCCTCAGCCTTGAACCAGTCCTTGCGGTACCAAAGGAGGGCTACGTCTGTCTGGATGTGGATGGCATATGGCTTGCCCCCATATGAATCTCCCTCAATGAGGATGGGGAGGAAATCCTTTTTATAGTCGTTTTCCACCCAATCGGGGTCTATCTCGTCTAAAGGGATGAGGAATCCGGCTTGGGCGAATTCGGCCACCCAGACTGAGTCCACCAGGGTGAAGTCAGGCGCTTTCCCGCTGGCCACGGCGGTGGCTATCCTGAACCGCAATTGGGAGTGCCCGGTTACGATGATTTCGTGTCTTACCGTCTGGGAAGGATTACCCTTGTTCCACATTTCTAGAGCGGCCTCAATGGGAGGAGCCCACTTCTCCTCGGGAATCATAACCTTAATCTTCCTGACGTTGTTGCCTTTGAAGGAAAGCAATTGGTCACTGACGAAAGTCCCCCGCCCTGGCTTCCGGTAGAGAATGCCTTCATAAACCAATTCAGTAAGAGCCTGACGGACCGGCGTACGGCTGATGCCGAACATCTCGCACAACTCCTGCTCAGTCGGGATGCGGTCGCCAGGCTTGAACTCCCCGTTACGGATTTTCTCTTTGATACATTCTTTCAACTGATAATAGATGGGAATAGGCACGCTCTTGTCAATCCTAAACATCGAACTCCTCAACCACAAGTCTTCTCGATTTGGGATTGTAACATAAAATTCCCTTTTGGACAAGAGCCTTTATCTCTTGAAAATAGGGAGGTCATTTTGGGCAGCGAAGCCGCCACCCAAAATAACCTCATAACTCCTCACTCTCAGAAACCCAGGAGGTAATCCACCAGTTCCCTAAGTTCGACGGTGGCTAGGCAGCAGCACTTGTCTGCTCCCCCATAGTACATATAAAGGACACCCTCAATAACAACGGCTCCCTCTGGGAACACGACGTTAGGGACGTCTCCTTCTCTCTCATACGGCTCTTCAGGTTCAAGCAAAGGATAAGGAGAGCGTGCTCTGACCTTTAAAGGATCTTCCAGGTCGAGCAATGCGGCGCCCATCCTATATACCCCTTTATCATCCACCCCGTGGTAAATGAGCAACCATCCCTCTTCGGTTTCAATGGGCGGTGGTCCTGCGCCTATCTTCTTGGCTTCCCATTCGTACTCGGGTCTCATCACGGTGAAATCGTTGAGGGCTGCCAGATATCCTGACCAGAAGTCTTCCTGGGAATTGGTCATTTGTTCGAAATCATCGAAGTACACAAGCTGAATGTTGGGGACAATCCTGTGAAGCATAGCTATACGCCCTTTGATAAGGGCCGGGAAAATCACCGCATCCTTATCCTCTAAGTCGGGTATCACTACCCCGTGCTTCTGGAAGGTGCGGAAATCCTCCGTGGATGCTAGAGCTACCCTGTTCCCGTAGCTTGAATAGGCGGGGGCAAATAGGGCAGTGTAGGTTATAAGATACAGGGCTTGGCCGTCCATCTCCAGACGAGTTACCCGGGGGTCCTCGCATCCAAACCGGTCGAATTCATCTGTTGGCTCCAGGACGGGGCGTTTGTACCGCTGGAAATGAACCCCATCCTCGCTGACAGCGCAGCCTATGCTAGAGATATAATTG
>DRAO01000347.1 GCA_011041825.1 Chloroflexota bacterium | reverse complement strand
TCAATAACAGGACACACTTTTCCATAAGTGGTATACCGTAAAGCACGCAGGGAGCACTGAGATTCAAATTCCAAATTCGCCATTCGCAGATTCGCTGATTCGCCATTCTTTCTTTTCCCGATGAGAATACTTTACGTAGTACACCAATTCTTTCCTGAATATGTGGGAGGCACCGAACAGGATACCCTGGATGTGGCCCAGGAGATGCACCGGAGGGGGCACCAAGTGGCCATCTTCCACCGTGCCCCTGGTTCATCTGCTCTTGTGCGCATCGAGTGGGAAGGCATCCCCCTCTACCGTGCCCAAGCTGGCCCGATGACCCCACAGGCGGTATTTATCTCCACCTTCGGCCATCGGGGTTTGGAGCGGGCCTTTCGCACAGCTTTCCAGGAATTCGAGCCAGACTTGGTTCACTTCCAGCATCTAAAAGGATTGCCAGCCCGGTTGGTTTCCCTGGTGCACAAAGCGGGATGTCCTGTAGTAATATCATTACGAGATTTCTGGTTTATCTGCCTCAATGCACAGCTATTGACTAATGACACCCGGGAGATATGTGATACCCCGGGCAAATGGAGCAGGTGCGCCCGATGCGGATTGACCCGCATAGGGATGCGGAGATTGCGTTTTTTAGCGCCCCTGTTGGGGCTGATGATAGCTGCAAGGAACGCCCTCATAAAGCGGGTTATCCACCAAGCGGACGCATTACTGGCGTTCTCCCGTTTCGTGCAGAAGCTCTATATTCGCTATGGTGCTCCCTCTGATCGAGTTCATTATGTAAAGCGGGGCCTTCGATATCCCCAACGGTGGGAATCACATCCTCGTGATGATAAGGTGAAGAGATTCACCTACATAGGGGGGCTTGCCTGGCAGAAGGGGGTGCATATACTGGTTGAGGCCTTTAATGGCCTGGACAATCGGGCTGAGTTAGTCATCGCCGGAGATGAGACCAAGTTCCCGGATTATGTCCGCTACCTGAAAGAAATAGCCCGTCATCCCGGGATCCAGTTCGTGGGACGTTTAAGCCACAGCGAAGTGTGGCGGACATTAGCGGATTCGGACGTTGTCGTGGTGCCATCCCTGTGGTATGAGACCTATTCGATGATTGTGCATGAGGCCTTCGCAATGGGTGTCCCGGTCATAGCATCGGCCCACGGGGCTTTGGAAGAAGCCGTTAAAGACGGGGTAAACGGGCTTCTGGTTCCCCCTGGCGATGTGGGTGCTTTGTCCAGGGCTATGCGGCGATTGGTGGAGCAGCCCGAGTTGCTGGAGAAGTTACGAGAAAACGTACACCCTTCTCCTACAATGGAAATTTACATCTCCGAGCTTGAAACCTTATATCTTTCATTGAAATGATGCTCCTTAAACACCTCGCCATTATAATAAGCTTTTTCCTGATAGCCCTTTCTCTCACGGGTTGCAGTCCCCTTGTGGATAATGCCCAGCCTCATATGGGGTTAGGGTTTGCTGGGATTCTGGATGCCTCTCACACTCTGGGCCAGACTTTTGTGGCCCACCACGCCGGATTAGAAGGCATCGAAATCGCCCTCTCCCCCGGGGAGGGGCAGGCCGAGGGAGAGCTCATCCTTCACCTGCGAGCAAGCCCCGATTCCCCTTCGGACATACTTACCGCCACCCTGCCTGTGAAGGCTATAGGGAAACCAGGCTTTCATCGCTTCTCCTTCCCCCCTCTCCCTGATTCCCACAGCCACTATTATTACTTCTTCCTCGAAGCCCCTGACTTGCCTGAAGGTGCATCCCTTAAAGTGGGCCTTGGCCCTGGTAATGCCTTTACCGATGGAGGCTTTTACCGCCAGCATCAACCGGTAGATGAATATCAGATGGCTTTCCGCCTGGTTTATCATCCTGGCCTTATGGCCCTCGACCTCATCAAGGCGTCCTTCGTTGGCACAGGCCTTCTCCTGGCCGCTTTTCTTCTCTATGTAATCCCTGGCTGGGCATTGTTAACCCTTATAACCCGTATCCCAATATGGGGAGAGAAGCTGGGGGTTGCGGCGGGAG
>DRAO01000016.1 GCA_011041825.1 Chloroflexota bacterium | reverse complement strand
TCGGCAGCCTGCTTGACCCCTCTAACCTGTCCATCAGCCTCTATCGCCCTGAAACACAGGAGGTGGAGGTGGTCTTCTATTTGGATGATGGCCTCAGGCAAGAGGGCTTCAAATTCCCCTTTGGCAAAGGTCTTATAAGTTACGTCATCAAGGCCAAAAAGCCCTTATTAACCTCTGATTATCTCTTGGAATGCAGGAAACTGGGGGTGGAACCCATTGGAAAACCCGCACGCTCCTGGTTGGGTGTGCCCATAATGAGCAAGGGGGAGGTCCTGGGCTGCATAAGTGTATGGCATTACATCAAACCCGATGCTTTCAGCCAGATGGATTTGGAAATGCTCTTCTCCCTGGCGAGCCAAACCGCCATAGCCCTTGAGAATGCCCGCCTCTATGAGGATGCCCACCGCAAGGCTATGGAGTTCTCAATGCTCTACGAGATTGGCCTGGCAACTGCCTCGACTTTGGATTTAGAAAAGCTGCTCACCACCCTTTATGAAGAAATCTCCAAGGTTTTTAACATCAGCACCTTCTACATAGGGCTATTAGATGAATCCGGTCGGAATGTCCACCTTCCCTTGCTTGCAGACAAGGGGAAGCGCCTCCCTTCTATGACCCTCCCCTTGAAGGAAGCAGGGTTAGGGGGATGGGTTATAAAGACTGGCCAATCCCTCCTGATCAGGGATACCCTGAAGGAAATGGACTCCCTCCCGGTAAAACCAGTCCAATTGGGTGAAATCCCCCATGCCTGGATCGGGGTCCCCTTGAAAATCCGCCGCCAGGTTCTAGGGGTTATCTCCATCCAGAATTATGCCCCTCACTCCTTCAACGAACATCACCTCAAACTCCTGGAAGCAGTGGCGAACCAAGCTGCCATTGCCATTGAGAACGCCAGGCTGTTCAAAAAGTTGAAAGGGGAAGCTTAGCGATGGAAGATTATGAATTTGACCTCGCCATCATCGGTGCTGGACCAGGAGGTTACGTAGCTGCCATCAGGGCTGCTCAATTGGGAGCCAAGGTTGCCCTCATTGAGAAAGACAGGGTGGGGGGAACCTGCCTTAACCGGGGATGCATCCCCACCAAAGCCGTCCTCCAAACCGTGGAGGTCCACCGCATCATAGAGAGAGCCCCCGCCTGGGGGGTGAAAGCTGAGCTCAAGGGAATCGAACTGGCAAATGTGAGGCGTTTCCGGGACGAGACGGTAAGGAGGATGGTCAAAGGCGTTGAAACTCTCCTCAAGGGCCACAAAGTGACCCTTTACCGGGGCCTTGGCGCTTTCCTCGACCTTCATACCCTCCGGGTAACCGGGGAAGAGGGTGAAACCACCCTTCGGGCCAAGCGTTTCATCATTGCCACCGGCTCTGAACCTGCTCGCCCACCCATACCGGGGCTCGACCTCCCCGGCGTGGTAGATTCAGATGAGATAATGGGGCTGGAGTCCGTCCCTGCCACCTTGGTCATCGTGGGAGCGGGGGTGATAGGGATGGAATTGGCCACTGTGTTCAACGGCCTGGGCAGCCAGGTAACCGTGCTGGAAATGCTCCCCCGTATCCTCCCCCCTGCCGATGGTCCCATCGCCACCCGGTTCCTGGGCCTGGCAAAGCGGCAGGGGATAAAGGTTATGACCTCGGTGAGGGTGGAATCCATCGAACCTGAGGGGGAAAAGCTCAAAGTCAACTACACCCACATCGGTAAGGAAGCCCCATCCACCTGTGCAATAGCCGATAAGGTGCTCATAGCCGTGGGAAGGCGACCTTACACCGCCGGGCTTAACCTCGAAGACATCGGGGTGAAAACGGAGCGAGGCGCTATAATAGTGGACGAGGCGCTATGCACCTCCGTGCCTCACATCTATGCCATCGGAGATTGCATAGGCAAAGCTATGCTGGCCCACAAGGCCTCCTATGAGGGCGAAATCGCCGCCGAAAACGCCTTGGGCAAATCCCGTCGAGTTGATTACACTGCCCTCCCCTACTGCATCTACACCCACCCTGAAATTGCGGGCGTGGGCCTTACCGAAGAG
>DRAO01000485.1 GCA_011041825.1 Chloroflexota bacterium | reverse complement strand
TCCATATCCAGTGTGTCACAAAGGAGGAGGTTTTCGCCCAGTTGCAGGTCGAGGATTACGCTATCTACCTGGGCGAGTCCGGGGTTATGCACAGCTTCAGCGTAATCGCCCTCAGCCCACCAATAGGGGTCATTGGCTACCTGAATATCGTCGCCGGTGGCGGGGAAATAGGTGACGTATTCGCCCTGGGGGGCATCAGCGAAAGCCAGGCTGAAACCAAAAGCAACCAGCAGGATGACGGCCAGCAAGAGGCCAAAACCGAGTGTGAACTTCCTCCTGAGCATCTTATCCCCCTCCTTGCACTGATCCTCAGGGCGCAAACCCTGCCCAGAGTGTGAGCTTTCGTCCAAAGCACGAGGCCTTGCCCAGGGCATAAGCCCTGATCCTCCCCCGCCACGAAGGCAGGGGCATCTGGCTAAACCGCTCCTGAGCGCCTCTCAAGATACCGAATACCGACAGCCTCAATATCGCATCCGCCACTTTGATGCTTTCGCCGAAGATGCGCAAGGTGTAAGCGATGATCTCTTCCGTGCGGAACCCGGTGGAGTGGGTTACCACCAGGTTGTAGCCCTGGAACATCCGGGCGGCCAGAACCCCTGTATCCTCATCGTGGTGGCCACCAGGATGTCGTGGATGCCAGGCTCCTTGGCCCGCTTGCGAGCGGTTTCGAGGGTCCGCTGGGTGTTCTGAGGGCCAGGCTTATCGAAGTAGACGGCTTGGATCACGGTCTCGGCCATCTCACTCCTCCCAACAGCAAGGATGGATTTAAGGCCAGCACGGGGACCTCGGAGGACACCCCGGCTTTGGCACCTCGGCACTTCAGCCCCTCAGCCCCTCGGCACCTCAACCAGGGGGACACCCCCGCACCCCGGCATCCTCAATGCCCCTGCGGTTTAACGCCAGCCGCAAGTAGAGCACGGTGTCCGTCTCTTGGGAGAGGGCGATGAAAAGGCGTCCCTGGGGGTCGGCGGCAACCTGCGAGGTGCTTTCCGGCTCCCAGGATGTGGTCTCGGCGTTGATGCGGTATAGCTCCAACGTATAAGAAGTGGAAGGCTTTACCCCGTCCACACGAATGGTGAGGGACAAAGCCCCGTGCTTGGAGATACCCAGGATGTCGGGCCTGGCGATGAGCAAACTCAGGCGGTTGCCATCGGCATCACGGCTTGCCAGGACATAGACATCAGGGAGGTCTTCGGCGACGGCGAGCCGCTGAGGGGTTTGGCGTGCCATCTCGGCCAGGGCCAGCCAGGGAAAATAAGCGGGCTTGGGTGCGCCTTCAGGGGTGAAGTACACGCTTTCGATGCAGTTGGGGACGTCGGCGCAATTCACCTGCCCGTCGGGACCGGCGGTTCCGGCGGGGCCTTGAGGCCAGCGGTCAGCCCGATACAGGGTAGAGCGATCCACCAGGCCCTGCCAGAGTATCTTGACGGCGGTGTTGAAAGCGCCCACACGAGCGCTGTGCTTCATCCCTTCTCTCATCCCCCCGGTCTGCCACTCCGAGGCCCACAGCTTCACCCCTGAGAAGTCCTTGCCATCGGGGTGGTAGGTATCCAGCAATTCACGGGCGGTTTGCATAAGCTCCAGCTTCTCTTCGGGGGTGTCTCCGCCGTAAGGGTGTATCGAGAGGTAATCCAGGTCCTCCGGCCGGATGCGGTCGAGGAGAAGACGCAAACGGGCGAGGCTATCTTCTAAGCGCTCCAGCCCCAGGGGCTCGGCCGGGCCTACGATTTGGATGTCCCGCCCGGTCTCGGCTTCGTATTCGTGGATGGCGGCCACGAAGGTCTGGAAGAGGTCCCAGCAGCGTTTTGCGCCCTCTTCACTGCGCTCGCACCCGCCGAGGCCAAAGGGCTCGTTGATGAACTCCACGTAGGTCACCCCCCAGTTGTGTCCGTCGGCCCAACCGTCGTTGAAGTGCTTGAGAGTGTTCTTGATCACCTTAGCCCACTTTTCGGGGTTGGGGGGGTAGACGCCCCTTTGCAGGCCCCGGTCGCCGCCGGTGAGGCTGTCGGTGCGTCCGATGTCGTATGT
>DRAO01000339.1 GCA_011041825.1 Chloroflexota bacterium | reverse complement strand
GTGCTACTCTCTTTGTGAGCAACGATCAGCGCTTCAAAAGTGTGAAAGGTATCGGCATCGCTTTGCTGGACGATTACCTTTAACCCCGCTTGATAATCTCCTTCCGCAGCCGCAAGTCCCTCTCACAGATGGGGAAGAGATGCACCACCCCTTCCTTATCGCCCATCTTGCGGCGTATCTTCTGCATAATCTCTTCCTGGCGATTGCGGCTCAGCTCCCCGAAGAAGGCGCTGTACTGGATGCGCTCCAGCCCGTAATCCAGGCATATGTCCGCAATCTTGGTCCTGAGCCGGTCGTCTGGGATGTCGTAAACCAATAAGCATTGCATAACTTTAACCCCTTAGCCTTCTTCCATAATGAGAGCCTTGCAAGCATCAAGCACCTCAATCGCCAATGCTATGGCTTTTTGGGCATCTTCTTGTGTGTAAAGCTCCTCCGGTGGGACACCGCTTTGCTCATCGCCGTAGAAACTGGTCTCCCGTTCTGCCCGTAGGGAGCGTGAGATCGAGGCCAAACGAGGGACTTGACTTTTGAAAGGCTCTTTGAAACGCCCGGCATTACGTCTAAGTATCGGTCCCACATCGTGAATGCGAGGAGCCTCAATCCCCGCCCAGAATAGAGCTGCCTTAAGGGCCAGTTCCACAATCTCCTGGCAGCGACGCACCACCAGGTTCCACGCCTTTCGCTTCTCTAAAAGCCGGGCCTCTTCCAGGATGATTCCCGCCCGCTCTAGCATACGCCTGGCAATCTTGTGGGTGTTCATAACTCTATAGCCTCCCCTGGGGTAAATTGAGCTTTAAGGTTCCAGTAATACGTTCGCCCCAGAGATTCCTTCTGGGCACCCAGTTCCTCCAAGCGTTGGTTGATCTTTTCTAGGACTTTTCTAAGAAATCCGCCCCGGTCGTACAGGAGTTTTGCTTCAGCAATCATATCTAAATAAAGTGGATGAAAGAGTTGAGCTTCATCTTCGGTGCGAATCACTTCTACGAAATCCGTATAAATCCCCTGTTCCCATAACGATTCCAGTTCTGGCATCAGGCGCTGGCGTATCGGTTCCAAAAGTTCACGCCGTCGCAACATACCTCGGGGAGCATCTCTAAGGATTATGAACAAATCAATGTCTGACTCGGGATCCGCCTCTCCTCTAGCTACTGAGCCATATAAGGCTACTGAAGTGAGGCGATCTCCTAACTCCCTAAGAGCAAGCTCTGTGTACCGTTTGGCCAAGTTATATAGGATGGCATTGAGTGAATTCATAACCCCTCCTTGCCGACTTTCTCTTACCAGCTTAACATATAGTGCCGCAGTTCGCAAGGCCAATGAGGGAGACCGCTTTAACTCTTTCACCACCTCGCCACAAACGGCTTATACGCAGGCCTTTCGCCTCGCACGAAGGTGGCGATGTGCCGGGCCTGGCTCTGGATGATGGTGCGCAGCTTGTGCCGCTTGCCCTCGTAGCGCTCCTCGCCTTCGTTCAGCCGCTCCAATACCTTCTCGGCCAAGAGCTTACGGGTTTTCTCCACCAGCAATCCATCATCGCCCACCTTGAATTCCACGCCCTTGTTCAGAAGCCCGAAGACGGTGCGGTCCACCACCGTCTGGCGGAATTCCTCCACCAGGTCGTAGACCAGGCTCACCCGGCCGGCCCTGTCGGTGTGGACGAAACCGGCGTAGGGGTCGAGCCCGGCCCGGATCAGGGCGTATTCTATCTGGGAATAGAGGATGCCATAGCCGTAGTTCAACGCCGAGTTCACGGGGTCCTGGGCTCCCTTGGTTATCCGCCCCAGCCATTCCACGTCGGCCCGAAGGACGTGGGAGACCGTGCGCCAGTAGATTTCGGCCCCACGGCCTTCCAGGTTCATGAGTTGAAGGCGGATTTCCTCAATGCGCTCTCCCTCAAGCCGCTTCACCCTTTCAGCGGTGGCTTCGATTTCGATGGCCGCATCCCTGAGGGTGCGGTAGGTTTCCTTGTCCTTGCGCTTGCGGTATTTGGCCACGTATTTGAGCAGATTAGCCTGATTGAGCAGCTT
>DRAO01000372.1 GCA_011041825.1 Chloroflexota bacterium | reverse complement strand
ATTTACATCAGGCATACCCTGTCCACGAAGGCGGAAGGTTTGCCCCGATTGAGTTTCGGGGGGTATCTTCAGGAAGACCTTCCCGCTTAAAGTGGGGACTTCCACCTCCCCTCCCAGGATGGCCGTGTAAAGGTCTACGGGGATTTCGCAATGGAGGTCATTTCCCTCCCGGCGGAATATGGGATGAGACTGAATTTGAACCTTAAGGTAGAGGTCACCAGGCGTGCCCCGCCCATAAGAGGGGCTACCAAGCCCGGCCAGACGTATTTTAGTCCCATCTTTAACCCCCGGAGGTATCTTCACCTCTATCCGGCGTCCGTCCACTTCTATAATACGAGTAGTGCCTCTGAAAGCTTCTTCCAAGCTGATGGATACGGTGGTCTCATAATCCCGGCCCCGGTATGAAGGCGTCCAGTAACGGCCTCGGATGCCCATATCGCCGAAGAAAGCTTTGAAGAAATCGGAGAAGCCCAACCTCTCCAGGATTTCATCCAGAGTGCCATACTCAACCCGCACCCCTCCCCCAGGCCAGGTTTGGCTGAACCACCTGCTCCAATCAAAATCACCCGGAGAACCGCCCATCCTCTGCCACTGCCACCAGCTTTCTCGCATTGAATCGTACTTGCGGCGCTTCTCCGGGTCGGAGAGGACTTCGTAAGCCTCGTTGATTTCCTTGAACTTGGCTTCGGCTTCTTTGTCGCCGGGGTTCATATCGGGGTGGTATTTGCGGGCCAAACGGCGATAAGCCTTCTTTATCTCTTCTTGGGAAGCATTCTTATCAACTCCCAGGATTTTGTAATAATCCTTGAATTCCATATGCCCCACTTCCACAGGAAGATTGGCTTTCCCATCCAGACACATTATATCACCGGCAAATTTTTCTGTCAATACACTTTAGTAAAAGGTGCTAAAGTTTTCCCTCTATAAGCAGGGCAGTGGAGAATGGAGCGCTACCGGTATAGCCCTAGCCTGAGGGAATCAGGTTAAAACCAGAGCATTTCCTTGACACGCTAACTGGGGATGGTATAATTGGGGAGAAAATCCTCTTTCAGCAAGACCATAAAATCGTGGAGGGGGAAAAAGTTGACGAAGGAAATACGAATCGAAGAAGTGCCAGGCTTCGTTGGGGAAGAAGCCACCATAAAGGGTTGGTTATATGGTAAAGTTGACAAAGGCAAGCTTCAGTTCCTGCTGGTGCGGGATGGCACTGGCATAATCCAGGCCGTGGTCTTCAAGAAGAACGTCTCCTCAGATGCCTTTGAGGCCGCCCGCAGGGTGGGCCAGGAATCATCCCTTATTGTTACCGGAGTTATCAAGGAAGACTCCAGAGCCCCAGGTATACCCGGTGGCTACGAATTGGAAGCCAAAGACGTTCAAGTGCTCCAGTTTACCCACGATTACCCCATCACCCCCAAGGAGCACGGCATTGAGTTCCTGATGGACCACCGCCACCTCTGGCTGCGTTCCTCCCGGCAGTGGGCCATTATGCGCATCCGGGCCACCGTCATCAAGGCCATCCGGGATTGGCTCGATTCCCACGGCTTCATTAACATTGATGCCCCCATCCTGACTCCTGCCGCTTGCGAGGGTACCACTACCCTCTTCGAGACCGATTACTTCGGCCAGCCCGCTTACCTGAGCCAGAGCGGGCAGCTCTACAACGAGGCGGCAATTATGGCCTTCGGCAAGGTCTACTGCTTCGGCCCCACCTTCCGGGCGGAGAAATCCCGCACCCGCCGTCACCTGATGGAATTCTGGATGGTGGAGCCGGAGATGGCCTTCGCCGACCTGGAGGAGTGTATGCGGGTGCAGGAGGAATTCGTGAGCTACATCGTCCAGACCGTGCTTAAGGAGCGGGCCGCCGAACTCAAGGTGCTGGAGCGGGATACGACTCTGCTCGAGAAAGTGGAACCGCCTTTCCCCCGCATCTCCTACGACGAAGCGGTGGAAATCCTCAACAGAGAAGGCGAGCCGCTGGAGTGGGGCGAGGACTTCGGCGCTCCCCACGAGACCCTTATCGCCTCTAGGTT
>DRAO01000366.1 GCA_011041825.1 Chloroflexota bacterium | reverse complement strand
ATCCACCCTATCAGTGGAGCGAAATAGCAGAGATTGACGATGAATGGGCTCGCTTGATGATTTTAAGCCAGGCTATAGCCACAGCTTATAAAGATCAGGCACGGATCGGAACGCGCCGTAAAAGCGGCGGGTATAAATACTGGCTGGAACGGCGTGCAGAGGATTTTTTGAACCAGCGATACGGTGAATTAAAGGCCTTGGGGCTGCTTAAGGCATCTTCCGATAACTTCATCTCCCTCTTCCCCCCCGGCTCCTGGGTCATTCAGTTCACCTTCACCTTGCGCAAGTCCTATATCAGCAGAGACGACACCGACTTCTACATCATTGATAACCCTGTGAAGAAGGAGTGGGTCTTCAAAGTGCCTTATGTAGCCCCCAGCCAGTGGAAGGGGGCGCTCAGGGCGGCGATGGTGCGTCAATTGGTAGAGTGGTGGCAGGATTCCGATAACCCTGACCGCACACCGGAGGAGTTCGCCCGGCGGCGGTTCCGCCAAACTTTGCTGTTTGGCGATGAGAAAGGGGAAGAGCCGGGGAGTCTAAAAGCCCTGGCGAGATACTTGGATGAAATGGGAGGTCAAGAAGCTGCGCAGCATTACCGTTGCCTTGTGCGGAGATATTTCAAAGCGGACGCGGATGAACCCTTGCCCCATTACCAAGGCCGTCTCCACTTCTACCCCACCTACTTCGACCGCATCGGCCTCGAGGTCATCAACCCTCACGACCGAGAGACGGGCGCAGGCAAGTGGCCCATTTACTTCGAGTGCGTGCCGCAGGATGCAAAAGGCACATTCACCCTGCTCTATGTTCCTCTAAGCGGTGACAGCGATAATGAAGCTCAGAAGGACCTGCGGAATGTTGCCAGAGGCATCTATGCGATGATGACCACATACGGCTTCGGGGCCAAAACATCAAGCGGGTTCGGGGTGGCAAAGGATGAAGTGGAGGGAGGGCAGCTCTTATTTAAAGAGAAGGAAGGTGAACGCAAGAGGGGATTCTCCACATTGCGTGAACTCATAGATAAAGCGAAAGGGGGTAGCGATGCGTTTTAAGCCGCCTCGCCACATCGCCTGGAGCGTGGATACGGTTGACCTTGCCGATCCCTTCCAAAGGGAGTGGTATATCCGTCAGGTGTTGCTTTACGGACGCACCGAGGATATCCGTAAGCTCGATTTGGATGAGCTTTCAAGGATATTGGATAAGTTGAACCTTCCCTCACACATTTACGACTTGTGGAGGGCTTTTCTTGAGCAAAGGAAAAACACCTAAGGGTAAAGGGATTTTAACTTCCATACAGCGTGATTTCTTGAAAACCTTTGCCAACCTGCCGGATCAGGAGCAATTCTATTTAACGGGTGGGACGGCTCTGGCCGAATTCTTCCTGGGACATCGGGTTTCCCTGGACCTGGATTTTTTCACCGCTGAGGAGCCGCTGATCGTGCCTTTCTCCCGCCGTCTGGAGAGGGATTATGCCCACAGCGGATGGGAGGTCAAGGTTACTCGGCGTTTTACCAGCTATGTGGAGTTCGTCCTGAAGAAAGGCGGTGATGAGCTTCGGGTGGATTTGGCATTGGATTCCCCTTTCCGGTTCGGCTCTCCATTTCTTTCCGGTTACGGGGTTTGGGTGAACGATTACGAGGATTTGATCGTGGATAAGGTATTAGCCTATTACGGGCGTGCCGAGCCGAGGGATGCGGTTGACCTTTACTTCATCTTGCAAAAGGAAGCGCTGGGTAGGTTGCTCCCTTTAGCGGGACGGAAGGACCCGGGCTTTGACCTTTACTGGTTCGCCATAGCCCTGAACAGAGCCGGGGATTTCCCCGATGAACCGGAGCGCTGGCCCGTCAGGATGCTGGTGGATTTCGATCCCGTGGAGCTCAAGCGCTCTTTTCGGGAGATGGCCATCAACCTGATGATGAAAATAACCGAAGGAGGCGGAGATGTATGATTTGGCAATCTTAGCCAAGCCGGAAAATCGCCGGGCGTTGCTGCTGGCCGAGGTGGCGGCGTGGTTGCATGATTGGCAAAAGTGCATT
>DRAO01000385.1 GCA_011041825.1 Chloroflexota bacterium | reverse complement strand
CATTGACAAAATGGGCTTAAGCCTATAAAATGTAAGAAATACGTATTGGAGGCAACCGATTGCGCTACTCTGTATGGAGGGAATTGTATGGTTAATAGGTGAAGCCCCCTTCATCGGCCTGTTTTCCTTTGGAGAACAAGGGTATCTTCCCAACAAGGTTAACCGCCACTGCAACCTTATGCTCTCAGCCCTAGCTCTGGGTGAGTAAGCGTTATCTTTCGACGGAAAGATGTCAGTGGTGGATATCATTTGTTGAGACCCAGTTGAGCTCCCGGTATAACGGCAATGTAATACCTTTAAGGATGTGAGGGAAAAGGGAACAGAGATGGAAAGTTCCAGAGAATTGATGAAGGAGAAGGCCTATCAAATTCAAGGCCTCCTGAATTCCATTCTACGCCTTGCCTTAGAGGACCTGCCACTGGAAAAGCAAATGGATCAAGCTCTACAGATAACCCTCACTCTCCCCTGGCTTAAGAAGGATGCGAAGGGCGCTATCTTCTTAGTTAGGTCCCCCAACACCTTAGATTTATTCACCGCCAGGAACCTCCCCGAACCTGTGCACAAATTATGCGCCCAAATCCCCTTTGGGAAATGCCTGTGTGGCAAGGCTGCTCAGACCCGGAATATTCAGTTTGCTAGTCGGATAGAAGATTCGCACGAAATCACTTATCCGGGGATGAAACCCCATGGACATTACTGTGTCCCTATACTCCTGGACGATGAGGTGGTGGGAGTATTAATGCTCCATCTGGAGGAAGGCCACATCCCTGACCCGGAGGAGGAGGCGACCCTTACCGCCGTTGCCAGTGGCATAGCCCTCCTAATCCAGCGGAATCAAGCCAAAGAAGAGGATGAAATGCGCAGGAGAACCCTCAGGTCTGTCTATGAGCTGGCTCTGGAGAGCGGAGGCTCCCTTAGGGAGCTCTGCGATACGGTAGCCAAGAGCATCGCTGGGTTAATGGGGGTTCCGCTTGTAAGCATCGAGCTTCTGGAGGGACGCACCATTAAGGTGCTCTCTATGTTCCTTGAAGGGAAGCTTATCTCCCCCGGAGAACACCCTTTGGAAGGGCATCCCTGCGAGAAAATCTACCGGGAGAAGAGAGCCCTTCAATTCCAGGGGCCATTGTCCGAGCTTTACCCTCGTATCTCCCTGTTTAAGGAGTACGAGCTCAACACCTACTTAGGGGTACCAGTCAAGAATAGCTGGGATGAGGTAATTGGGTTTATCTGCGTGGCGGATAAGCTGGGACAGGCTTTCCAAGAGGAAGACCTCCACATCCTCCAGATTTTCGCCAGGCGCCTGGGCAATGAATTTGAGCGTGAATCCATCCAAGCTCAGCTCTTCCGTTCCCAAAAGCTGGAAGCTCTGGGCTCCCTGGCAGGTGGTATAGCCCATGATTTTAACAACCTCCTCACGGTCATCCAGGGATTTGCGGAACTGGCCTTAATGAAGCTCCCCGAGGACCACCCGGTGCATCGTTACCTGACCGAAATCCACAAAGCCTCGCAGAAGGCTTCTATCCTGGCCTCCCAACTCCTTGCCTTCAGCCGCCATAAACCCGCCAGGATTGCCCCCCTCAGCCTCAATCAGATAATCACCGAAATGAGGGAAATGCTCACCCGCACTTTAGGCGAGAACATCTCCCTCCACCTGGAGCTGGACCCTAACCTGTGGACAATCAAGGGAGACCGGAGCAACGTTGAACAGGTGATTATGAACTTGGTGCTCAACTCCAGAGATGCGATGCCCGAGGGAGGTGACCTGCTGATACGCACCGAAAACGTGTCCATTGATGAGATGTACGCCCACAGCCACCCCGATGCCCGTCCGGGGGAATTTGTCTGCCTCTCCGTGCAGGATACGGGGACCGGTATGGAAAAAGCCGTGCTGGAGAGGCTTTTTGAACCTTTCTTCACCACCAAGGAACCGGGCAAAGGGACGGGCCTGGGGCTCTCGGTGGTTTACGGCATTGTGAAAGCACACGATGGCTGGATTAGTGTGTACAGTGAGCCTGACAAAGGCTCCCTCTTCAAAAT
>DRAO01000201.1 GCA_011041825.1 Chloroflexota bacterium | reverse complement strand
CGCTGCAATGGTCATCTATCTGACCCAGCGGGGAGCCGTGGAGCTTTCGCTCAACACCTACCGCACCATCGTGCTCCTGGCCATCATCCCCGCTTTCCTGGCGGTGGCCCTGGTGGTCTTCTTTGTCACAGAGGTGAAACCTCGCATCACCACCGTCTCTGCTCCTCTCTCCCTCTCCCTACAGGGTTTTGACCTGAGGTTCAAACTCTTCCTGCTCATCATCATCCTCTTCACGCTGGGCAACTCCAGCGATGCCTTCCTTATCCTGAGGGCGCAGAACCTGGGTTTGAATGTGTTTCAGATAACCCTGATGCTGGTGGGTTTCAACGTCCTCTACGCCCTCGTCTCTATGCCTGCGGGAGAGCTTTCGGACAAGATAGGGCGACGCAAGGTGATTGTGATGGGATGGCTGGCTTATGCCCTCATCTACCTGGGCTTCGCCCTGGCAACCCGCAACTGGCACGTATGGCTTCTGTACGTGGGATACGGCCTCTACTACGGGATGACCGAGGGGGTAGCCCGGGCATTGGTGGCTGACTTGGTGCCCTCTCCTCGCAGGGCCAGCGCCTACGGGCTTTACCACAGTGCTGTGGGGCTCACGGCCTTCCCGGCCAGCTTTATCGCTGGCGTGCTGTGGCAGGTTTTCTCCCCGGCGGCTCCTTTCCTGTTCGGAGCGGTTATGGCAGGGCTGGCCACAGCGCTCTTCATCCTCCTGATAAGGTGAGCACCTGAGCAAACGGAGGTTTTCGTGCAGCGGTCCAGCCGCTGTGCGAAAACCTCCTCAGCAATGAGGTTGGAAGGCGATGGGAGAAGCTCCCCTCATCGGATTACCAGCGGCTAACGAAGAAATAATCCCTTCTTGCGGACCTTTATTTTTGGAGGTAAAGAAGTGTCCGATAGGCCCATAGGCATTTTTGACTCGGGAGTAGGAGGGCTCTCGGTATGGAAAGAGGTTGTGCGCCTCCTCCCGGAAGAAAACGTGATTTACTTCGCTGACTCAGCCCACCTGCCTTATGGGGAGCGGAGCCAGGAAGAGGTGAAAGCTTTCTCGGAAGCTATCGTGGCCTTCCTTGTGGAACAGGGGGCTAAGCTGGTAGTGGTGGCTTGCAATACCGCCTCGGCAGCGGCGCTGTATTATTTGCGGGAACGCTTTTCAATCCCCATAGTGGGTATGGAACCGGCGGTCAAGCCAGCGGCAAAGCAGACCCACACCGGCAAAATAGGGGTTATCGGTACTAAAGTGACCTTCCAAGGGCTCCTCTTCAAACGGCTGGTGGAGAGGTTTAGCAAGGATGTCATCATCCATACCTGTGCCTGCCCTGGCCTGGTAGAGATGGTGGAGGAAGGCATCCTGAATGGTCAAGAGGCTGAAGAAAGGCTGAGGGATTATCTCTTGCCTATGCTGGCCGAGGGGATTGATGTGCTGGTGCTGGGGTGCACCCACTACCCTTTCCTGCGGGGGGTTATTGAAAAAGTAGCCGGACCGAAGGTCAAGGTAATTGACCCCTCCGAAGCTGTGGCCCGCCAGGTGAAGAGGGTGTTGGAAAGGGAAGGGCTGAGATGCACAAGGACACGGCAGGGGGAGTACCGTTTCTATACTTCTGGGTCACCGGAGAAGCTCGCCCATTTTCTACGAAGGCTTCTGGGAATAGAGTCGCCCGTGTTTCAAGTGAAGTGGGAGGGCCTTTCCATCAAGCTTGCGTAAACGAGAGCTATGATGAAGAGCCGGTGAAACCCCAAAAGGAGGTCTGCAAGCTATGCGTTGCCCCGTCTGCGGTTCCGAAATAGAAGGCAAGCCCAAACGCTGCCCTCAATGTGGCAATCTCCTTCCTCCTAAGAAGGAGAGGCGCTGTCCTCGTTGTGGAGTGCGGGTGGCTGAGCATGCTAAAGAGTGCTTTATGTGCGGCACCCCCTTAGATAAGAAGCCCTCGTTCCTCCTCTCCATACCCTGGGCCGATATAATGCTGCTAATCCTCCTGCTCTCCTTGGTAGGCCTGTGGTTTTTCTCCCCCTTTAACCTGCCCAAGGTATCCACCAT
>DRAO01000365.1 GCA_011041825.1 Chloroflexota bacterium | reverse complement strand
CCACGGGGATGGACCCCGCCTGGTCGCCTGATGGAAAATGGGTTGCCTTTGCCCGTTGGGAGGGTGAAGCCAAGGGCATCTGGGTTGTGAAAGCTGACGGCAGCGAGGAATGGCCCATCTTCATCCATCCCCAGGCAAAATCCCCTGCCTGGTCACCCGAAGGGGACCGCATTGTATTCACCCGGCAGCAGGGAGGGCGTCTCCATAAGGAAACCCGTTGCTTCTTCGGGCGGTGTTTTACCCTGGGGCCTGACCCTCATTGGAGGCTAGCGACAATCGAGGTACATACCAAACGCTTCGCTGATTTGCCGTGTGATGAGCACAGTTTTTCTCCTTCTTGGTCGCCTGATGGCAGGCTTATAGTTTACGATGGTGACCAAGGCTTGAACTTCACCAGCCCCGATGGGTCTCAAACTGGCAGGCTAACCCAGGACCCGCTAGATGCATATCCCGTCTGGTCACCTGATGGGAAACGGGTCGCCTTTATGCACCATCAACATGACCACTGGGAGATATACGTGGTCAATGCCGATGGTTCTGGCCGCCGGCGTCTCACCCCTCCTCCCCTCCTTGGGAGGCCATACAACAGCGTGGCCCCTGCTTGGTCACCCGATGGCAGACACATTGCCTTCCTGACCGACCGGAATGGGCGGTGGGAAGTTTACATAATGAATCTCGATGGCACCGGGCAGCGTCCACTCCTGCCAGAAGTGCTGGGCTCATTGGATTTTAGTTATGATTTCGTGAACGAGCATATGCTGGATTGGAGATAGCTCTGGTAGCTTCACTTTTCCGCTCCTGTGCAATCTTGTGAACAAGAGCGCTCTTTTCTAACCTGAAAGAGCGCAGCAAAGGAGGAAGCGATGAACAGGAAGCTTCTCATCGGTAGCCTGGTGACCATTGCGGCCATTCTATACCTGGTAATCTCAAACATTGGTGGAACCTCAACCTATTACCTTACCGTGGGGGAGTTGAAGGCTAAAGGACCCTCGATTTACGGCAAGAATGTGCGGGTGGCTGGTACGGTTATCGGTGAGAGCATTCAATGGGACCCGGATAGGCTGGTGTTGCGCTTTGAAATTGCCGATGAGAGCGGGCGTCTTCCGGTGATTTACTATGGCCCTCGTCCTGATATGCTGCGGGATGGGGCCAGTGCGGTGGTGGAGGGCAAGTATACCCCCGAGGGGGTGTTTAAGGTTAACCCCGGGGGCCTTATGCTCAAGTGCCCTTCCAAGTACGAAGAGAAGCTCAAGGAATCGAATTCCTATTTGACCACGAAGCGGAGGTACAGAATTTAATGGCTAAGATTGGCTATGCAGCTTTGCTCATCTCCCTTGCGATAAGCCTCTACTCAATAGAGGCTTTTCTCCTGGGGCTTAAACACAATTCTCCCAAGTTCATCAAAAGTGCCGAAAGGGGGATTTGGGCTATAGGAGGACTTGTCACTGTGGCTTCCTTGGCCTTGGTTTACCTCCTTTTGAGCCGGGATTTTTCCGTGTACTATGTCTACCGTTACACCAGCACTTTTCAACCGGCGATTTATGCGCTATCGGCTTTCTGGGCCGGTCAGGAAGGTTCGCTGCTCCTCTGGCTGTGGCTCCTTTCCATCCTGAGCATAATCGCTGTTCTGAACAGGCAGGGATGGAATCGGACCATTCAGAGCTATGCGCTTATCGTGCTGGCTTTGATAGAGGCTTTTTTCTCCCTCCTTCTGGTATGGTTCAGCGACCCCTTTGCTCCTTCGCCGAGGCATTTTGCCCAGGGGATGGGCCTTAACCCCCTTTTGGAGAACCCTATGATGGTAATCCATCCTCCCGTGGTGTTCATTGGCTATGCGGGCTTCAGCGTGCCTTTTGCCTATGCTGTGGCTGCTTTGCTCATGGGGCAGCTTGGGGAGGAATGGCTCCGCAAGGTTAGGCGCTGGGTCCTTTTCGCCTGGGCTTTCTTAGGGGCGGGGATAATTATCGGCGGATGGTGGGCTTATATGGAATTGGGTTGGGGTGGCTATTGGTCCTGGGACCCGGTGGAGAATTCGTCCCT
>DRAO01000510.1 GCA_011041825.1 Chloroflexota bacterium | reverse complement strand
TCTCCTTACCTGAGGAATTGGTTACGCTCTTGCGTAAATGGCTGCACGAGAGGGAAACGGCATTTGGCCTCGCCGAAGGGGCATCGTCGGGCTAATCCTCACACCAGAATACAAAGCCCAGCAATCCGGGGCCGGTGTGGGCTCCCATAACAGGTGTGAACTCGGTTATATAAATCTCTGCACAATCGAAGCGCTCTTTCATCTCGTTATAAAGCCGAACGGCGTCACCAGGGACATCGGCATGCATAACCATCACGTGGGCCCTCTTGCCATCAATCTTCTGCTCGGCTATCCTGAGCAATTCCCTGAAGGCTTTCTTCCAGGTACGGGGCTTCGACCATACATCCGCAACCCCGTCTCTCAGGTAAAGGATGGGGGTCAACTGGAGGGCGGAGCCCAGCAAGGTTGCTGCCAATCCTATGCGTCCGCCGAAATAGAGGTATTTGAGGGTGCTTAAGGCGGCGAAAAGTTGCACCCGGGAGCGCACGTATTCTATACGTTGCATAATTTCTTCCACGGAAGCCCCTCTCTGGGCGGCTCTGGCTGCTTCAAGTACAACGAAACCCTGGGCCGCTGCTGCGGTTTGGGAATTGACCACATAAATCTCGGCTGTATCCACCATCTCCGCAGCGGTCCGGGCGGTTTCATAAACTGCGCTTAAGGAAGGGGAAAGGTGGATGGAGAGGATGACATCCGCTTCTTCGGCAAGCCGCAGATAAGTATGCAGGAAGTCCCCCACCGAGGGGGCGGATGTCTTAGGCAGAGTTTTTCCCTCCCGTAGCCGTTTGTACAATTCGCTGGGGGTAATATCAACGCCATCCCGATAATCTTCACCATTCCAATGCAGATATATGGGGACTACCGTAATCCCGTATTCTTTTATTAGTTCCTCCGGCAGATTCGCTGCCGAATCTGTAACTATAGCTATTTTACCCATATCATTCTCCCAAAAGACCAAAATTTACGGCAAAATAAAAAGAGCACGCATCGAAGGCGGCTCCCTTTAGGAAGGGAAAGGTTCAGGAGCTAACCGAGCAGCCACATCTTCTACGAAGGTGAGGAGAATGGCGTGCTCTTTTTCGTCCATTCTCTTCACTTCCCTTATGTATCTATCTATGTGCTGGTTCAGCCCATCTGTGACCCCTGTCCTCCCGCTCTTCCAGATGTAACCCAAGGCTAGGCCTACCAGTAAGATGAGGGCCGCCTCGGGGACGGATAGATAGCTGAGGACCTCCCTTAGTAGCATTAGAGTTTGGGCTGTCTTCCGCACCGTCCACACTGCCAGGAGCAGCGCCGCTATTACCTTGGCGCAGAAAATCAGAGGATTGGAAATATGAGGCAGCTCGGCAAGGGTTTCCTTAAGCAACACGGCTGGCCCTTTTCGGTCAGCTTCGGCTAGCCGTTTGAGGAGCTCCTTACGGGTGTGTTCCCAATCCACCATATGCCCTTTTTCCTTCCCCTCACCTGGCTTAGCATATTTGTAAGCAGCAGGGGAGGGACGGAACATTACCTGGGAGCGGCCAGGAAGGCCTTCTTTACGGTCCACCTTGCGGATTACTTCCAGGTAACCTTCCCGGGCCAGGGCTGTGAGCATATCGTAAGCGGTCCATTTACTCACCCCGATAACCTTAGCCACTTCGGTGTAATGCACCGGCTCACCTGTTGCATTATATTGATTTACCACCGCCTCTAGGAATTCCTTTCTCCTCTCCGTAAGCACCTTTTCTCTCCCCTCCCAGCCTAAATCAATTACGTTCACATTATAGCATAGCCTCCTTCCAAAATCAAGTTATTTGAATGAGGAAGGTAAGGCGCTTTTTCAACACCCTCCGGTGGCTGAGGGTGTTGAAAAAGTGCCACGCTGTTCCTGCTCAAAAGGTTCCCTCCAGAGAGGGCAGGTTAAAAAGCATTTTTTGAAGGCCAGGGCTAAAAGCCCCGGCCTGAGCAGTGAAAGCCCGCCTTTGGCGGGCTTGCCAGGGCGCTTCCAGCGCCCTTTCTCTGCTCAGCCGGGAGCTTTGAGCTCCCGGCCCTCCCTCCGTTG
>DRAO01000047.1 GCA_011041825.1 Chloroflexota bacterium | reverse complement strand
CTTCGGCTTCGGGCTCTCCGACCTGGCGGAGGTTGACCTCATCGTCTTCGTCCTCGATGGAGCAGCGGGATTGAGGCAGGTGGATTACCTGTGGTTCAGCCGCCTGCGGGCTTTGGGGAAGCCGATTTTGCCGGTGCTGAATAAGGCGGATATAGTGGAGCGGCGGGCAGGAGAAAACCTGGCCCGGATTGAAGCCCGGTTGGGGACAAAGGTGGTGCCGGTGTGCGCCTGCGATGGAAGGGATGTCCTGGAGGGCCTGGTGCCCAGGATGCTGAAACTCTGCCCGGAGCTGGCCGTCCCCTTGGGGCGGGAGATAGCGCCCCTGCGGCGGAAAGTGGCCGAAGGGCTCATACGCCAGGCCGTCGCCTTCTGCGGCCTCCTGGGGATGGAGCCGCTGCCCCTGCTGGACATCCCCTTCCAGCTTCTCACCCAGGTGCGGCTCGTGGCCCGCCTGGCGGTGCTCTACGGCTACGCACCCCCCGCCACCTTCCAGAGGGAGACGCTGGCCACCGTCCTGGGAGGGCTGGGGATCCGGTACCTGGCCCAGGCGGTCGCCAAGGTCGTCCCCGTCCTCGGGTGGATTGCCAGCGGGCTCCTGGCCGCTGCAGGCACCTGGCTCCTGGGATACACTGCCCTGGCCTACTTTGAGCGAAATATGTCCCTGGGGCTGGGGAGGATACCTGTTGAGAGGTGGAAGGAACACATTCCGCAGATTCCAAACCTGCGGGAGGTTCTGAAGGAGTGGCGCATATGTGGAAGCTGGTTCTCCCGTTTAAGAGGGCTAAGAAGCCGATGGCCGGGAGCGAACCCGTAACGGGCCTCTTCTCCCCCGAGGCGATGGCAAGGGCCTGGCTTCAGGTGAAAGCCAACGGGGGCGGGCCAGGCGTGGACGGCAAAACCATAAGGGACTTCGAGGCCCGGCTGGAGGAGAACCTGGAAGCCCTGCGGCAGGAGCTCATCCGGGGCACCTATCGCCCCCAGCCGGTGATGCGGGTTCTGGTACCCAAACCGAAGGGAGGGTTGAGGCCCCTCGCCATCTGGACGCTACGGGACAGGGTGGCCCAGCGGGTGGTGTACGATTACCTGGAGCCCATCTTCGAGGAGGGGTTCCTGGATTGCAGCTACGGCTTCCGTCCCGGAAGAGGGGTGGAGGACGCCGTGCAGGCTGTGCTTTCTCACAGGGATGACGGATGCCGGTGGGTGGTGGATGCCGACATCAAGAACTGCTTCGACAGTATGGATTCCCGGCTCCTTATGAGATTCCTGCGCCGCAAGGTGCGCAACAGGATTGTGCTGCGTTTGGTCAAAACCTGGCTGGATGCCCGCATCTTCAACCCGGCTCCCGGCGAGAAGGGCAGGGCCGGGGCTTCCCAGGGCGGCATCCTCTCGCCCCTGCTGTGCAACATCTACCTGCATCCCTTCGATGTGGAGATGACCAAGCAGGGGCTGAGGCTGGTCCGATACGCCGACGATTTCGTCATCCTCTGCCGCCACAACCGGGAGGCGGAGAAGGCCCTCAAGGCCGCCGAAAGGACACTGGCCCGCCTCAAGCTGAACCTGAACCCGCACAAAACCCGCATCGTCCATTTCGACCAGGGCTTCAAGTTCCTGGGGGTGTTCTTCTTGAGGAATGAGCACTTTTATTTGAGTTAGGAATGATGAATGGGCGAATGGCGAATGAGGAATGGCGAATGGGCGAATGGCGAATTAGGAATTGGGAGGTGAAGCGATGGCTACGGTGTATGTGCGTGAGCAGGGGGCTGTGGTGCGCAAGAAGGGGGAGCGCATCGTGGTCACCAAGGACGGCAGGGAGATTATGGACATCCCCCTCATCCACCTGGATCAACTCGCCATCATAGGCAACGTCCAGCTCACCACCCCGGCGGTGGCGCTCCTGCTCCAGAATGAGGTGGATGTGGTGTTCTTCTCCGAAGTTTTCTTTGAGCATCCGGATGTAGCGCTCGGTCCTATCAACGACGAGGAGGGGATCTCCGCCTGTCACCCCTGTTCCCTCTGCTCTTATCAACCGTGCCTCTGTGAGGACGTCTTCG
>DRAO01000313.1 GCA_011041825.1 Chloroflexota bacterium | reverse complement strand
GGGCAGGAAGCGTCATCATCAGTGAGATAAGGGCAAGTCCGTAATTATGATAGCATCTTTCCCTGGAGAACGCAAGTATCAGGAACTGAAGGGTGTTGAAAAACTCCGGGGTTAAACTCGCCCCCGGGAGCTGGGGAGGAAAAAGAGTAGTATTTTCTTGCACGGCGGCGAAGCCGCCGTGCAAGAAAATACCTTCAAAAGGCTTTTTAACCTGCCTTGGGCAAAGGATGCTCATCAAATAAAATGGGAATGGCAATTTTTCAACACCCTCAGGGGCTGGCAATTTGACAATGGGGGCATTTCGTGTCATTATAATGCAGCGCTCACGTCTGGTATGGAGGGGCAGATTTTGACGCTTGCGGAGCTATTAACGCAATTAAGGCAAAAACTGAGGGAGCAGAGGCCTTTAATTCACTTTATTACCAACCTCGTCACTATGCAGATGGTGGCTGATGCTACCCTGGCTCTGGGTGCCCTGCCGGTTATGGCCCTCTCCCCGGCGGAAGTGGCTGAAATGGTGGCATCGGCTCAGGCTCTGGTGCTCAACACCGGCACCCCCTCCCCCGAAAGGGTAAGCGCTATGCTCAAAGCTGGTGAAAAAGCTGGCGAACTTGGCATCCCGATATTGCTTGACCCCGTAGGGGCTGGGGCTACTTCTTTCCGTTTGGAGCTCAACCAGCGGTTGCTGGCAGAGCTCCCGATAACGGTGCTCAAAGGCAATCGAGGGGAGATAGCGGCTCTATTAGGGTGGGAAGGGGAGCTTAAAGGGGTTGAAACCGTTGGAGAACCTGATGATGCCGCCCTGGTGGCCTTGGAGGCTGCCAGGACCTTCGGGGTTGTGGTGGCCGTAACCGGGAGGAGGGATTTCATATCCGATGGCCACCGGGTGATGTGTGTTGAAAACGGCCACCCTATGCTCCGCTCCATCAGCGGGGCAGGGTGTATGGCTGGGGCAGTGATAGGAGCCTTCCTGGCCCTCGGGGAGAGTCCTCTTGAAGCCACCGTAGCAGGGTTAGCATTCTTCGGGTTAGCAGGGGAGAAAGCAGCCTCTTCAGCATCAGCCCCAGGGAGCTTCAAGGCAGCATTGCTGGATGCCCTTTCCAATCTCTCGGAAGAGGAGATTAAGAGGGGGCTTAAGGTGAAGGAGGAGCCAGTTATGAGACCCAAGATGCCCTTGGATTTAACCCTTTACGTGATAACTGATGCCCAACTGGCAGGCGGGCGTTCTCTAATAGAAGTTGTGGAAGCAGCCATAAGGGGTGGGGCTACCGTGATCCAATATCGTGAGAAACAGGCTCCGACCCGCAGGATGGTGGAGGAAGCCAGGCTCCTCAGAACCCTTTGTAAGGCCAAAGGGGTGCCTTTTATCGTCAACGACCGGGTAGACGTGGCGCTTGCTGTGGATGCCGATGGTGTCCATCTTGGCGATGATGATATGCCTGTGAGCATTGCCCGGCGCCTTTTAGGGCCTGGCAAAATCATCGGCGCCTCCGCCGATACGGTGGAGAAGGCTTTGTTCTACGCCTCTGAAGGAGCCGATTATCTGGGGGTAGGCAGCATATACGTCACCACCACCAAGCCTGATGCGGGGCCTCCAATCGGGGTGGAAGGTCTGGTCCGCATTATCCAGGCTGTATCCATACCCGTGGTAGCCATTGGGGGGATTAACGAGGACAACGTAGCTCAGGTGATAGAGGCCGGAGCCGCTGGAGCAGCGGTGGTCTCGGCGGTGATGGCTGCCAGAGATGTGGCCAGGGCGGCCTCTCGGTTGAGAAAGCGCATCGAAGAAGCCCGTCGGCGGTAGCACTCCATTTAACCGTGGTTGGCGGGGAATTAACGGATTCGCTCATATTGGCATAGCCGCCAGCAGAAGGGCCGGAGCTCAAAGCTCCCGGCTGAGCAGAGAAAGGGCGCTGGAAGCGCCCTAAACAGCCCGCTTCCAGCGGGCTTTCACTGCTCAGGCCGGGGCTTTTAGCCCTGGCCCAGGCTTCCGAGAGCTGGAGCCCTTGGATGAGTAACTTAAAGGATGGAGGTTTACATAAATGGAAGTGCGC
>DRAO01000334.1 GCA_011041825.1 Chloroflexota bacterium | reverse complement strand
GGTGATGCCTGGTGACAATGTGAATTTGCGGGTGAAGTTGATAGTGCCGGTGGCTGTGGAAGTAGGTTCGAGGTTTGCTATTCGGGAAGGAGGCAGGACAGTAGGCGCCGGCGTGATTACCAAAATCATCGAATAATTAAGGAAAGTTGTTTCTGTGCAGCAGCTTGGCTGCCGCACAGAAACAACTCCTATAAAAATGAGGAGGTGGTGAGCCAGGATGGCTAGGCAGAAAATTCGCATCCGTTTGAAAGCATATGACCACCGGTTGCTGGACGAATCCGCCAGGCAGATAGTGGAAACGGCGGAACGCACCGGGGCAAGGGTGGTTGGCCCCGTGCCTCTGCCCACTAAAATCGAGCGCTTCTGTGTGATTCGTTCTCCATTCATAGATAAGCGCTCTATGGAACACTTTGAGATCAGGACTCATAAGCGCTTGATTGATGTCATTGACCCCACTTCCAAGACCATTGACACCCTTATGAGGCTAAACCTGCCTGCGGGTGTGGATATTGAAATCAAGCTCTAGGAACTGATTCAGGGAGTTATCCCGGTACGGAGTTAGGGCTATGAAGGGAATTTTGGGCAAGAAGCTTGGTATGACACGCATCTTCAAAGAGAACGGGGAAGTGGTGCCGGTTACCGTTATCCAGGCCGGACCCTGTTTCGTCACCCAAATCAAAACCGAGGAAAAGGACGGCTACAAAGCCATCCAGCTGGGCTTTGAGGAGGTCAAGCCCAAGAGCTTGACACGCCCGGAACTTATGCATCTGCGCAAGAACAACTTGCCACCTCTTCGGTATCTGAAGGAAATCCGGGTGGATAACCCCGAGGACTACGAGGTTGGGCAGAAGATAACGGTGAGCATCTTCGATGTCGGTGAGAAAGTGGATGTCACGGGTTGGTCCAAAGGCCGTGGTTTTGCCGGAGTGGTAAAGCGCTGGGGCTTCAGCGGAGGCCCCCGCACGCACGGCCAATCCGACCGGGTCAGGGCCCCCGGGTCCATTGGAGCCGGTACTGACCCCGGGCGGGTTATCAAGGGGTTGCGGATGGCAGGCCGTATGGGCAATGAGAGGGTTACGGTGCAGAACCTGGAAGTGGTCTACGTAGACCCGCAGCGTAACCTTTTGGCAGTTAAGGGTGCTATCCCGGGGGCCAGAAACAGCCTGGTGATAATCAAGCAGGCCCGGAAGACCGAAGAGAAGCGGAAAAGATACGAGTGAGAGGCGATAAGTGGAGGTAACTATGCCAGAGATACCGGTTTACAATATGGAAGGCGAAATCGTGGGGAGGGTGTACCTGCGGGATGATATTTTTGGGGTGAAACCCCACGTGCCAGTTATGCATCAAGCGCTCGTGAGGCAACTGGCAAACGCCCGCCTCGGGACCCATAGCACCAAGACCAGAGGCGAGGTGAGCGGTGGAGGCCGTAAACCTTGGCCGCAGAAAGGCACCGGACGGGCTCGCCAGGGTTCTATCCGGGCACCCCAGTGGGTGGGCGGAGGCGTGGTCTTTGGGCCTAAGCCCAGGAGCTATTATCAGAAGATGCCTAAGAAGATGCGCCGTCTTGCTTATAAATCGGCCCTTTCGGTAAAAGCCAGGGAGGGGAGCATCGTCGTGCTGGATGAACTGCATTTTGAGCAGCCCAAGACCAAGCGGATGCTGGAGCTGCTGGAGAAGCTCCCTGTTGATGGCAGCGTCCTCGTCCTCCTCCCGGCTAAGGACGAGGTAATTGAGAAATCAGCCCGCAACCTTCCTCACGTTAAGACTTTGCTTGCCAATTACCTGAACATCAAGGACCTGTTGGGGTATGATTATCTGTTGATGCCTATGAAATCGCTAGAAGTCATTGAATCCATCCTTGGAAAGTGAGGTGGAGGGTTAGATATGCACCTCTATGAGATTATAAAGCGGCCAATTGATACCGAGAAAACCCGCAGGTTGGCGGAGCAAGGACAGTATGTGTTTGAAGTGGACCGCAGGGCTAACAAGCTTCAGGTTAAGCAGGCTGTGGAGAAAATCTTCAACGTCAAGGTGGAGGAAGTTCGCATAATAAATGTGCCTCC
>DRAO01000258.1 GCA_011041825.1 Chloroflexota bacterium | reverse complement strand
GATAGGAGGCGGCATCTACACCAAGGCGGCGGATGTGGGAGCCGATATGGTGGGCAAGGTGGAGGCGGGAATCCCCGAAGATGACCCCCGTAACCCCGCCGTAATCGCCGACCTCGTGGGGGATAATGTGGGCGACTGTGCAGGGATGGCAGCGGACATCTTCGAGTCCTACGAGGTGACCATTGTCTCGGCGATGATTCTGGGACTTGCCATCCAGCCCTTTGAACTGAAGTGGGTCGTGTTCCCGTTGCTGGTGCGGGCCATAGGGGTGATTTCCTCAATAATAGGGACTTATGCCGTTTCCTGGTGGCCTGTGAAAGATGCCTTCAGGGCTATGGACCTCTCATACGACCTTTCTTCCTTCATCTCAACCACGAGTTTCTTCCTCCTGGCCTACTTTTACGTCCACGACTTGAGGGTTTTCGCCGCTACAGCGGTGGGGATTCTGCTGGCCATAAGCTTCAATAAGCTCACCGCCTACTTCACCCACCCCGATTACAGCCCCGTCAAAAACATAGCCAAGGCCAGCAGCACCGGCGCTTCCACGAACATATTGGCTGGCCTGGCCCTGGGCTACGAGAGCTCGGCCTGGGCCATCCTGGTGATTGTGCTGGCCATCTTTGTATCTGTCCTCATTTATACTGTCACCATACCCGGCCAGGTTGCCAGGGCTCTCATTGCTGGTTCTATCGTGTTAGGGATGATAGGAGGGTTTTACCTGAGCAAGAAGAGCGGAAGGCCCGAGGTAGGCGTTTTTGGAGGGTTAGGTATTTTGGCGATAGCCCTTATCGTAAGCACGTTCCAGAAGGCGCCCCTGGGTCAGGAGAGGGTCTTCATCCTGTACAGCGTGGCCCTCACGGGGATAGGGATGCTCTCCCACACCGGCAACAACGTCTCTATGGACGCCTTCGGCCCTATCGCCGACAACGCCCAGGGGATTGCGGAGCTCTCCCAGGATGAAACCCTTACCGGCAAGGCCAGGGACACGCTGGCATCCCTGGATGCCGTCGGCAACACCACCAAGGCCATCACCAAGGGGATAGCCATCGCCTCGGCGGTTATCGCTGCTGTGTCGCTCTTCGGGGCTTTTATCACCGATGTGGAGAAAGTCGCTGCGGAACTGGGCGTCACAGGGCTTAAGGCCATAGATGTGGCCGACCCGAAGGTGTTCATCGGGTTATTGATAGGGGGTGCGTTGCCGTTTATGTTCAGCTCCCTCTCCATCCGGGCCGTGGAAAGGGCGGCAAGTCTTATCATCGAGGAGGTCCGGCGGCAGTTCCGCATCCCCGGCCTCCTGGAAGGGAAGGTGAAGCCGGATTACGCAGGGACGGTTGCCATCTGCACCGCTTCGGCTCAGAGGGAGCTGGTGCCCCTGGGGATGCTGGCCATCCTCACCCCGATAATCGTTGGCTTCTTCTTCAAGGAAGCGGCCTTGGGCGGGTTCCTGGCCGGGATAATCCTGGTTGGTCAGCTTCTGGCGGTGTTTATGGCTAATGCTGGCGGGGCCTGGGACAACGGCAAGAAGCTCATCGAAGATGGCCTCTACGGAGGGAAAGGCTCTCAGGCGCATAAAGCTGCCGTAGTGGGAGATACGGTTGGAGACCCTCTCAAGGACACCGCTGGCCCGGCCCTCAACCCGATGATTAAGGTGGTGAACCTGGTCTCCGTAATCATCACCCCCCTTGTAGTTCGCTCCCGAATCCTCGGTAGCTGGTGGATATACCCGGTGGCTTTAGCAGGGCTCATTGCCCTGGGGTTGATTATGGTCAGGAGCCGGGAAGAAGGCATAATTGGGGAGAAGTGGGCGGGGGCGTAGCGGCGTTACCTCGTGCGCCTCTGCGCCTTACGCTATGCCGAAGAGCGCCTGGGCGCCGAAGCGCTGGAGGCCGCCCGCCTCTGTCAGGCCCTCCACGTCCTGCAAGTGGCCCGCCGCAGCAATGAGCTTTACCTCCAGGGCGGCGACGCCATCTTGGAAGGGCTGGCCCTCCTCGACAGGATACTCCCCCACCTGAGTGCAGCAGTGGAGTGGGCGGGGGAGGCCCTCACCCCCGACCCCCTCTCCCGTCCGCCTTCGCT
>DRAO01000333.1 GCA_011041825.1 Chloroflexota bacterium | reverse complement strand
GGTATGGGGTACACGCACATCGAGCAGGCGCCCCGGAAGGATTTGCTTTCATAGGGGGCGGGATTGCCCTGAGCTATGCCCGCCAGCAGCTCGACAGTGGGGTTCACGCCCTCGCCGACAAGGGCGGCGTAATCGGCGACTTCGTAGGTGCCGGGGCAGTCCACGCCGATGATGAGGACATCATCGAGATAAGCCTGCTTGAACTTGGCGAGCTCCACCAGCGCCCGGATTTGGCAATTGCGCAGGAGCACTCCCAGGCGGCGAGGGGCGCCTGTGCGGGTAAGCAAGGCCACCATCGTGGCTTCGCTCACCGGCATCACCGGGGCCAGCGGCTCTGCCTGGGCCAGCTTCTGGGGGTCGCTGACCAGGGTAGGGATGGCGCTGGCCCCGCCCGGCGTGGGCATCGGCACCAGCACCGCATCCACCACGCCTCTCTCCATCAGGGAGTGGAGGAAAGAGCGCACGGTTTCGGATGCGTTGTTGTCTATCTCTAGCCAAGTGTAGACCATTGAGTCCTCCTTAAACCTTCCAGAGCACGAGGCTCTGAGTTCTGGTTTCCTTTAATAATCCCTTCTCAACAGAAGGCTTAGGATTCGACCGAGATACCGCCGAGCTTATCCCGGCGGAGGGCGAACGGCCGTTCGTCCCTACTTGCCTTGAACCCCGTGTTCAGGGCAAAGGAAGGGGATTTCGGGGGACACCCCCGAACCCCCGGCCTGACGGCTCTCACACTACTCCCAACTCCTTAAACGGATTCGGGCCTTTCTGCTTCAGGAACTCCACGAACTCGGTGATGGTGTCGGCGAAGAGCTGGCCTTCGCTGGCGCTGATCCAGCGCAGCCAGACCCGGTCGGGGTCGAGGCCCAGGCGCTCCAGCGTCTTCTTGAGGATGGCGACCCGGCGGCGGGCTTTGAGGTTGCCGTTCTGGTAATGGCAGTCTCCGGGGTGGCAGCCGCCGATGAGGACGCCGTCGGCGCCCTGGAGCAAAGCTTTGAGCACGTAGATGGGGTCCAGCCCTCCCGAACACATCAGGCGGATGAGGCGCACGTTGGGGGGATATTGGATACGAGATGTTCCCGCCAGGTCGGCACCTGCATAAGCACACCAATTGCACACAAAAGCCAAAATCTTAGGCTCAAATTCACTCATTGCTCTGCTCCTTCACAAAGGTTAGGCACGTAATAAAAACAAAACCCCCTACCCAATACCAACACTTACAGTGCAGGGGGTATAATCCTTTATGGCGGCGCAGGGTTGCTCATTAACTTAACCCGATAAAATCCTTCCTAAATCTAGGGCTTGCTTATTTTAACACAAACGGCTTCTTTTGGCAAATAACCAACCTTTTCTTGCACGCCCACTAACATTGATGTATAATGTTAGCCACCAGATTAGCCGTCAGGCACTTTAGGAGCAAGGCTTCGTCCCAAAAAGGAAAGAGAGGGAAATTGAGAAAAGCTATGCCCTACATATTAGTTACCAATGACGATGGGGTTGAAGCTCCAGGGCTTCTGAGCTTGAAGAAAGCTTTGGAGGCCATCGGCGAGGTAGCGGTTTTCGCCCCTGACCATAACTGGTCTGCCGCAGGCCACCCCAAGACGATGCACAAGCCCTTGCGAGTGGAAGAGGTTCGCCTAGCTGATGGAACCCTGGCTTATGCTTCTAATGGAGCTCCATCAGATTGTGTGGCCCTGGCCATCCTGGGTTTACTCCCCCGTAAGCCTGATTTGGTGGTTTCGGGCATAAACCTCGGAGGTAATATGGGCCACGACATTACCTATTCCGGCACGGTGGCTGCCGCCATAGAAGCTGTCATCTCAGGGATTCCCGCCATCGCTGTCTCGATAGATACTTTCTCTTCCGATGCCGATTATTCGGTAGCGGCCCGATTCGCCGCCCGATTAGCCCGCTATGTCCTGGAGAAGGGCTTGCCACCTTATACCTTGTTAAACGTGAATGTCCCCGCCCTCCCAGCCGATGAGATAAAGGGGGTTCGATTGACCAGACTGGGCCGCCGGGTTTACAAAGATGTGCTCATAAGGCGGAAAGACCCTAGGGGAAAGGATTATTATTGGCT
>DRAO01000492.1 GCA_011041825.1 Chloroflexota bacterium | reverse complement strand
GCCGGATGGGGAAACATCTCCCCATTACAGAAAGGTTTGGTTACAATGTCCAGGCTTTACGATATTGCGAGGCGGTACTTGAGTCAAATCCTGGTTGACGCTGGCGTGGTGTTCTTGTCTTTCCACCTCTCCCATTTCTTGCTATTGGGCGCACAGGGCTTGGAAGCTTTCTCCTGGATACCTGTTAGCTGCATCATCGCCGCTGTTGTGTACTGCTCGCTCAATTATCTGTTCGCCCTGTATCACCGCATCTGGCGCTTCGCCAGCGCTCAGGCGGTTATCGCCATCCTCGGTTCGGCCTTTACAGGCACGATGGTGTTAGCTCTCGTCAATGCGGCAAAGCCCGTGTATCCCCTTTCCCTGGAGACCCTGTTCATCGGTGGGTTCTTCACCGCCGCTGGTTTCACCGCCGTTCGGTATCGAGGGCGCTTGTTGACAGGCCTGTCGCTGCGGTGGCGGGCCCTTTGGGGACACTGGCCCGTCCCCCCGAGCACGGTGCTCATCGTGGGCGCAGGCGAAGCCGGGCAGCTTCTGGCCTGGCAGTTGCAGAATCAAGACGGCAACAAGGCCTCATACAACATCGTGGGCTTCATAGACGATGACCCCAAGAAGCACGGGATGTGGATCCACGGGGTCAAAGTGCTGGGGGGGTACCAGCGAATACCGGAGGTTGCCACCAAGAAGAATGTTGACCTCATCATATTGGCCCTGCCAAATGCGCCTGACCCTGACTTTCAGGAGATTGTCTCCCTCTGCCTGGAGACCCCATCCCGTATAAAGCTCATCCCCAACACCATTGACGTCATCGAGAGCAACAATGGAGCCCTGCCCGTCAAGGATATCACGATGCATGACCTGGTGGACAGAGACCCCGTGAGGATTGATGCCGATTACTGCCGTCAGGTCATTGCCTGGAAGGTGGTCCTGGTCACGGGAGCAGCCGGTTCGATAGGCTCGGAACTCTGCCGTCAGGTGCTGGGTTTTGAACCGCAGCAGTTAATCGCCTTGGATAACAACGAGACGGGCTTGTACGATTTGAACCTGGAATTGACCAGGGACGGCAACCGCCTCCTGCGGCTGGTGCTGGGGGACATCACCAACAGGCACAAGATGGAAAAGGTCTTCCGGGAGCTGCGTCCTCATATCGTGTTCCACGCCGCTGCCTACAAGCATGTGCCTTTACTGGAGGAATACCCCGATGAGGCGGTGCGAGTTAATGTGGAGGGCACGGTTATACTGAGCCTCCTGGCGGATAAGTATGGGGTAGAGCGGTTCATCTACATCTCCACCGATAAGGCCGTGAACCCTACCAGCGTGATGGGGGCCACCAAGCGCATCGGAGAGATGTGGATAGCAGCTATGCAGAAGGAATCCCGCACCTTGTTCACCGTGGTGCGCTTCGGGAACGTGATGGGCAGCCGGGGAAGCGTGGTGCCCACCTTCCAGAGGCAGATCGAGCAGGGAGGCCCCGTGACGGTAACCCATCCGGAGATGGCCCGCTTCTTCCTGAGCATACCCGAAGCCGTGGGACTTACCATCCAGGCGGCATCTTTCACCAAGGGGGAAGAGATATATATGCTGGATATGGGCAAGGAGGTGCGGATTGTGGACCTGGCCCGGAGGATGATACGCCTGCGGGGATTGCGGGTGGATAAGGACATCAAAATCGAGTTTATGGGCATCCGGCCCGGAGAGAAGCTGCACGAGGAGCTATCTTACGAGGATGAGGATAAGGAACTGACCCCGCATCCCAAAATCTTCCGGCTCCGAGGTCACAACAACTTCGATAAACGGAGCATATTGCCCCAGATTATGGTGCTAATAGCAGCCACCAAGGGGAATTCCGACATCCTTGCCCGCCTGGGGAAGGCCATCATCAAAGCCTCGCTGGAGGATGTGGATGGCTTCTTGGATATCCTGACGGGCACCAGGTTCCCCCGGACTGGTCAGACCCGGGAGTGAACAACCCTCACGCCCACCAAACTGTTACAGGCCCCCTTCAAATAATGAGGTTGAAAAAGTGCCACGCTGTTCTTGCTCAAATGGTTCCCTCCGGCGAGGGCAGGTTAAAAAGCATTTTTTGAAGTGTTTTCT
>DRAO01000393.1 GCA_011041825.1 Chloroflexota bacterium | reverse complement strand
TGAATGCAGGCGTTGTGGCCCTCCAATCGGAGAGCATCCCTAGTTCCCGGGCGCCTTTCTGCCCCTGTGGGGTGACATTACCAACCAGGATTAAATGCAATGCTATCCCTCTGGTAGCACCCCATTTAACCGTGGTTGGCAATGTTGCCCCACGGTGGAGGCAAAAAAAAAGAAGAAAGGAAGCGTTTTTGTGGGCAACGGCTTCGCCGTTGCCCACAAAAACACCCCTCTTTTTGGGACAAAATCCCACTTTATGTGACCACGATTAAGGGTGGAGCTACCATCCCTCTGGAAAGCTCTAAGAAATACAAGAAGTAAGGAGAGAGACGATGGAGTTTAAAAACAAACTCATCCTGGTAGTGGACGATGAACCCCATATGGTTAGATTCGTACGGATGAACCTGGAGCTGGAGGGCTTCCGGGTCACTGAAGCTTACAGCGGGCTGGAAGCCATCGAGAAAGTGCGCAAGGAACTGCCTGATCTGGTGGTTCTTGACGTTATGCTCCCCGATTTAGACGGCTTCGAGGTGCTCCGATATATCCGCAAGAGCTCTAACGTCCCGGTCATTATGCTTACCATCAGGGGAGAAGAAGAGGACAAGATAAGGGGGCTGGAACTGGGGGCCGATGACTATATCACCAAGCCTTTCAGCCCCAGGGAACTGGTCAGCCGGATAAAAGCCGTGTTGCGCAGGGTATCAGCAGCCACCCCCGTAGACGAGATAGTGGTCGTTGATGAAGACCTCTCCATAGATTTCCGCAACCGTGAGGTGATAGTCCGGGGGAAGAGGATTAAATTACGTCCTACCGAATACCGCCTCCTCTATCACTTGGTCAACAATGCCGGCTGGGTTATGACCCACGAGATGCTTCTCTCCAAGGTTTGGGGCCACGAGTATCGGGATGACACCCACCTGCTCCGCCTCTACATAACATATCTGCGCCAGAAAATAGAACCTGACCCTTCTAAACCAAAGTACATCCTGACCGAGAGAGGCGTCGGATACCGGTTTGTGGACTTCCGCAGGAAAAAGGGGTCCGCTGAATCAGCCGAGCAAAAGTGAACCTCACTCAGGGCCCAATACCTTGTTAACGCTCTCCAGCAATTCATTAGGGCCGAAAGGCTTGGTAATGTAATCATCCACCTTGGCTATGTAAAGGCCCAGAACTTTGTCAATCCCCTGAGATTTGGCCGTAACCACGATGACGGGGATGTCCTTTAAGGTTTCGTCGTTCTTGAGCTGGTGGTATACCTCCCACCCATCCATCCCTGGCATCATTAAATCCAGCAGGATTAGGTCGGGTTTTTCCTCCCTGGCCATCCTAAGGCCTTCTTCACCCCCTAGAGCCCCCTTCACTTCAAAGCCCCGCTTCTCCAGAATTATACGGATAAGGTCAATCATTTCTTGCTCGTCCTCTATGCAAAGGATAAGCCTCTTCTCCTCCTCCATTGTTTACCTCCTAAGATTTATCTGGCTTATTAGCCACCGAACCTTCCTTTAATTTAGCAATCACTATTACCCTGTGAGTATTGCTCCAGGGAGGCCAGCAGCTTATGAGCGTCAGAGTTGGGTCAGAAGTAGGGTTCATATACCTGGCGTGGGCCCTCCGCTCCTCCTCGCTGGCTCCTTTCTCCCGTAATAGAAGCACCTCATTTACCACATAGGTGAAAATTTCTCCCCTCGCATTATAAAGCTTTATTTCGTCGCCCGGCTTTAGCTCCCATAGCCTGTTGAAAACTTTGCCCTTTATATTATGATGGCCAGAGATGACGACATTGCCGTTTTCACCGGGGTTAGCACTGTTGAAGTGATGTCCAGCAGCGTAATCGGCTGTCTCCCACTCGGCCATAAAGCCGTTTTCAGTTTTGACCACCTTCCACCTCACCTCAACCACAGGAGCATCTACGCCTATGGCGGGGATGACGATTCGTGTCGGCGGGGGCAGATGAGAAGGACTCGGTGTTGGGGTAACGGTAGGGGTAAACGTGGGCGTAGGAGTTGGAGGAGATGTGGTGGGAGTGGCGGAGGGAACGGCGGTAGGGCTCGGGGTTGGCGTCGGAGTCGGGGAAGGGATGGCCGACGTTTCCGTGACAGGGAGAGTGGGGGAAATAGCTTCTAC
>DRAO01000081.1 GCA_011041825.1 Chloroflexota bacterium | reverse complement strand
GGCTGGAGATGAGGCCGGTAGAGTTGGACAGCCTCCTCTTGGAAGTATACCGCTCCGCCTGCCTTATGGCCCAGGGAGTGCAAGTGGTTTTAGGCCATGAGGATAGGGCCGTGGTGATGGGCGACCCCGACCGGCTCAAACAGCTATTGCTCAATTTGGTGGATAATGCCTTGAAATACACCCCTCCTGGGGGACAGGTGACCCTCTCCCTCTACAACGAAGGGGAATGGGTGCGGGTAGATGTGAGCGATACAGGGATGGGTATACCCGAAGAGGAGTTGCCCTATGTCTTTGAGCGCTTCTACCGGGGTAAAAATGCCCGTCGGAAGAGAGGGGCAGGCTTGGGATTAGCCATAGCTAAATGGATAGCTGAAGCCCATAAGGGCTACTTAACGGTGGAGAGTGAGGTAGGCAGGGGGAGCACCTTCTCCCTCTGGCTCAGGACCGCAGGTTAGCGCCAGTTTGCTCCAAATTGCACAAGCCAGGGGGTAGAATTTGCCTTTTAGAGAAATTTGATTATAATATGGGAGGTTGGGCACAAACTCATAGAGGAGTGGAGCCTTGTTAAATCAATACCTCTTCATCGGTATATTGGCTCTGGCTTCATTTGCTGTACCCGTTATAGGGATAGGGTTTGCCTGGCTAATTTCCCCCAAGAGAGCTAATCCTCTTAAGCGCTCCATTTATGAGTGTGGCCTCGAGACCATTGGCGAGACCTGGGTTCAATTCCGGGTCCAATATTACATCTATGCCCTGGTTTTCGCCGTGTTCGATGTTGAGATTGCCTTCCTCCTGCCCTGGGCTGTGGCTTACAACAGGTTAGGGCTGGTAGCCCTGGTGGATGTCGTCATCTTCCTGGGCATCCTGGCAACCGCTTTGGCTTATGCCTGGCGTAAAGGTGCTTTACGTTGGAGCTAGCTTGGGGGAAATCGGCAGGTTAAGGGCTATTTGAAAGGCCCTGCTTACACTCAAGCGTGGTCAAGCCCCCTGGTATTTGATGGGGGAAAGGGGGAGGTATAAGTATGAGCGAAGAAATCGTTGTGCCTCCTGAACTGAGGCGTAATATCCTTATCACTTCGATTGATAAGCTCTACAACTGGTGCAGGCGTTCTTCGTTGTGGCCCCTCACGTTCGGGCTTGCCTGTTGCGCCATCGAGATGATAGCTGCTTCTGCTTCCCGGTACGACATCGCCCGCTTCGGCGCTGAGGTCTTCCGGCCCAGCCCTCGCCAGGCCGACTTGATGATTGTGGCCGGTACTGTCACCCAGAAGATGGCCCCTCAGGTCCTGCGCCTGTACAATCAGATGCCCGAACCCAAGTACGTGATTGCAATGGGGAGCTGTGCCATCTCTGGAGGGATGTTCCCCTCCTATTCCGTGCTCCAGGGGGTGGATGAAATCATCCCGGTTGATGTCTATGTACCCGGATGCCCTCCTCGCCCTGAAGCCCTTTTGGATGCTTTGATGAAACTCCAGAAGAAGATTGACCGCCAATCCATCCTGAGTGTTCCTTGGTATCGCAAGCCGAAAGTGTAGCGCAAGTAGCGCAAGATGGCATCTTGCGCCAAGATGACATCTTGCACTACGCCTTAATCAAAGTTCTGGGGGAAACCCTATGGCCGACGAAATTATTCAGCTCCTTAAGGAAAGATTCCCGGAAGCGATTGTGGAAGTGCCCGAAGGAGTTAAAGACCCCGCTGTGGTGGTCAGGAAAGAAAGCATTGTGGAGGTGGCCCGCTTCCTGCGAGATGAGGTGGGGTTCAATTACCTCTCATTTATGTCGGGTATGGATTACCCGGAGAGGTTCGAAGTGGTTTACTATTTGTATTCGATGGGGAGGGAACCCCTTAAGGAAAACCTGGGGCCATTCGTGCTCAAAGTTTACGTGGAAGACAAGGAAAATCCCTCTGTACCGACGGTAAGTCACATCTGGCCTGCTGCTTTCCAGCAAGAGCAGGAAATCTACGATATGTTCGGGATTCGCTTCGAGGGTCATCCTGACCTGCGGCGAATCTTTATGTGGGAAGGTTTCCCTGGTTGGCCTCTGCGCAAGGACTTCGAGAACCGGACTTACACGTACAAGGAGTTGGAACCAACCAGGCCAAAGCCGCCTTATTGGTAAAGGGCTCTGG
>DRAO01000465.1 GCA_011041825.1 Chloroflexota bacterium | reverse complement strand
GCATAACTCCCCCTACATCCCATTGCCGGTACAACAGGAAAAGCATCAAGGCCAGAATCAAAGCCAGCTTGACGAGGATCACTGCTTCGTGCATATTTTGTCCTCCAGCGCCTTTTGCAAATCTGCCAGGTCAATCCGTGAGGTTAAATCCAGGCTCAGAGGAGTAACCGAGACCACCTTGTCCACCACTATGGCATAAATATCCGAATCCGGTTCCAAGGTAGCGAAGTCAATCCGGGTTTCGTAGTCCATCCTGGCCTTGTCCCACAGGTGACGGCGAGAGCGAGGCACCGGATGGTAATAGCGCTGGCGGGAAACCCTGGTCACCCGCCAGGGTGTTTCAGGTGTGGCCCCAAGGGGGACATCCACCTTCAGGACATCCACATCGGCAATGTGGGGCATCTTGAGGAGTATCCGGGCGAAAAAGGCGGTGAAATAAGCCGCCGCCGAAAAGTCGATTCCTTCCGGGGAATTGTAGTGATACTCCTTGGGTAGTTCCTGCGAAACAGCCAGAGCAGGTAAGCCCAAATCCGCAGCCTCCAATGCTGCCCCCACCGTTCCCGAAAGGGTGATGACTGTTCCCAGGTTTTCCCCATAGTTGATGCCTGAGACCACCAAATCGGGACGGCGGGGAGCCAGCTCCAGCACCCCGTGTAAGACGGCCTGGGTCGGAGAACCGAAGAGGGAATAGGCAGGGATGCGTTGCCCTCTCACCTCGAAGACTTCCTCAAAGAGGGCACCATCGTGCTCTGGTGAGAGGGCTCGTCCCACCCCGGTCTGCTGGTTCTTAGGGGCAACTACCATCAAGTCCCCTAGCTCCATCAAGGCTTCAGCGGCTGCCTTCAGGCCGGGAGAGTTTAATCCATCATCATTGGTAAGCAGGATGAGAGGTCTTGGCATTTTACCCCCTTAAATAGCCGGATTTTCCCGGAGGGTAGCTCCACTCTTAATCGTGGTCAACATAAGAAGGCGGGATTTTGTCCCAAAATATGCACATCACCCGTTCTATACCCCTGTAATCCCGGAAAGCCTTAACCTGGGCTCCGGGGAAAGATTCCAGAGCCAGGGATTTGACTTTCTCAGCTTGACCAGGACCTATCTCTAGGAGGATGGCCCCTCCTTCCGCCAGCCTGGAGGGAGCCTGGTGCAGCAGCGCCCTTATCTTCTCCAACCCATCGGGGCCGCCGTCCAGGGCTTCCTGGGGTTCCCAAGCCACCTCAGGCATCAGACTTCCCAGCTTCCTGGAGGGCACATAAGGCAGATTGGCTACGATTAAGTCCACCGGTTCCGGCAATGCCCCTAACAGGTGGCTTTGCAGGAAGGCGATATGTCCCTCAACGCCATGCAATCTGGCATTTTCCTGAGCTACTGACAATGCCTCAGAAGATGAATCCAAGGCATATATTAAAGGGGAAATGGCCCTTGCCGTCCCTGCACCCTTGCTCAAGAGCACCGCTAGCGTCACGGCAATGGCTCCGCTACCGGTGCCAACATCGGCGATGGTGAAGTCCCGGGCAGGGGCGCTGCTTGCCGCATCTCTGTTGGAAATCCACTCCAGCGCTTTCTCCACCAGCAGTTCGGTTTCAGGCCGGGGGATAAGGACACGCCTATCCACCTTGAATGTGAGGCCGTAGAACTCGGCTCGGCCCAGGATGTACGGGAGCGGCTCCCGCTTGGCTCGCCGTTCCACCAGGCTGCAGAACCGCTCCGTCTGGGCCTCTTCCACCTGTGCTTCCGGGTGGGCCAGGAGCCAGCCTCGTTCGCACCCCAGCACCTCCGCCAGGAGAAGCTCAGCATCTAGCCTGGGGGTATCACACCCAGCCTGGGTTAGGATTGTGGTCGCCTCCCTGAGAAGCCGGGTTAAGGGAAGGTTTCCCTGCACAGGGATTCTACGGATTTGTCCCCTCAATCGCTGCCCTTGAAAGTTAATTTCCCTTCTAACCATCTGACACTTTTACGAAGCTGGGCTCAAAATGTCCGGGAGCTGGAAGCTCCTGGCTAAGAATCTGGAAGTGGGTTGAAAACCCGCTAATCCTCAGCCGGTTTTCAACCGGCTTTAAGGCTTCTCAGCCGGGTGATTCATCGCCCGGCGGGTGGGCTGCGTAAATCTGCTTCAGGGGAGCAAGTCAAAAGTGTC
>DRAO01000050.1 GCA_011041825.1 Chloroflexota bacterium | reverse complement strand
GCCAATGCCAGGGCCGAATTGGGTTTGGTATTGCACCGGCTTGGCTGCTATGCCGAGTCCTCGGAACTCCTGGCAATCGCTTGGGAGGAGATGGCCCGTCGGATGTTGCGTATGGATTTGGCCCGGCTGCTCAGGCGGTTGGGTCATCCTCCGACTCTGCCTGGCCAGCGGGAGGTTAAGCTCCCCCTGGCAGATGCCCCTTTACGGCGTTGCCCAACCCCAGAAGAATGCTGCTACGTCCTCTGGACACCTGACGCCGGCCCGCTGGAGCCCATCCTGCCTCGCAAACCCCTGCGACGGGCTCGCATCCGTCGCCTGCTCACCGAGGCCGCCGTCCAGGGGGCTGTTCCCACCGTTAACCACTTAGCCAGAGCTCTAAGGGTCTCCCCGGCTACTTTGTACAATGATCTGGCTACCCTCCGTCGGGAGGGATGGCCTGTCATCACCAGAGGTTCCCAACGGCTTTCCGTTTAATCAACAGGTCTTCGCTCTTGTTTACAAGATTGCACAAATAAGGAGGGGGTTATTTCTTCGACGGCAGCTTCGCTGCCGTCGAAGAAATAACTTTCCCTAAGTAGGTATCCCTGCTTCGGAAGCATTCCTTTGATGCCAAAACGCCATTTCCCTCTCGTGCAGCTATTTACACAAGAGCAACACCTTCTTTTTTTCCCCTTAGCCTGCGGAGCGGTTTCTAGCCCGGAGTTTTCAACACCTTCGAGCGAAAGGAGAAAAGGGAGAGTTTTTGTGGCAACGGCTTCGCCGTTGCCACAAAAACATCTCTCTTCTTGGGACAAAATCCCTCTTTCTTATGTGACCACGATTAAGTGTGAAGCTACCACCCCTCCGAGGACAAGTTGAAAAGAAGTGATTTTTAAGGGTATTTCTCACACGGCGGCTTCGCCGCCGTGTGAGAAATACCCTTTCCCCATCCTCAATTTTAATGGGAACATCTCCCCGAAGGTTTTGAATCGCCAGGTAAGCACCCGGGAGAAGGAAGGCGTGCTACTCGGAAATCAGCGGCACAGTCATCTGTGTCCCGAATAGGCGGGTAACGTTCTAACGATTCCCCCTCCCTTAGAGCTCCCTGGTATGGGTTAACACCGGGGTAGACACCTTCCCCATAAACCACTACATCCACCGGAGAATCATCCGGCCCCAAAAGCAGTATCTCATCGCCTGCATTTTTCAACCTCCAGCTCCCCTTACCCCACTTGATGTAAGGCATCATATCAGGGATTTGCGGGTCGGTATCGCTTAGTTCAAAATCAGGCTTATGGCCATAGAGTTCGTAAAATCCTGAAGCCGTTTCTGCCACTACAATCACTTCCCCAGAGCCGATAACAGCCCCTTCAGGAAAACGGTACATCCCTTCGTAAAGCCCTGATTCCTGAGCATCGCCGATTTTGTAATCGGAAACATCTGTTGTCTTCCCGGTGGGATTGTAAATCTCCACCCATTCCCGGCCCTCATCATCGCCGGGTGCATCGTAGAAAACCTCGCTGATGAGGAGGTAATCAGGCATTTTGAAGCCTTTGAGGGTTAAAGGCAAATACGTGAAATACCGCCCATAAGGGGCTTCCCAATCCCGCTGGAACATAGCCGCCAGGTATTCGTACGCCTCATCGCTCTGCACCAGGAACCCCACTTCCCGGTTGGCCTTGAAGGCCACCTCGCTGCCGTTTATGCTGCCTGCCCAGACGTAGCCCCTGCCGCCGATATGGGCCAGAACCATTTTGTTGTGGAGGCCAGCTCCCATAGGATTGGCGAGTTGCGCTTCCAGGTCCAGCTTTTCCTTTTGGGCCAGATCATTGAGGTAACGCACTACTTGGGCGTTCTCGTCCCGATCGTAGCAGTCATCCAACAGGATTCGCACCCTGGCTCCGGCACGTGCAGCATCCACATAAGCCTGCAGGCGGAGGTTGCGGGAATCGCTCCAAGACAAGCGTTCGTAGAGCTGTTCTACCAGTACGGTGTCGCCGGGATTAGTCTGCATCAGCAGCTCCAGCAGGCCGTCATTATGACGGATGGAATTCTCAGGCGAATGGGCTAGTTCAAAATAAAAGGTGCCGCTTAAAGTCAAGGGGTGCGGGAAGCGCACGGGATAGGTCAGCACATCGGTGAAAGAAGGAGCAAAGCCGG
>DRAO01000146.1 GCA_011041825.1 Chloroflexota bacterium | reverse complement strand
TAGCGAGGAAGAGATTGCCCGCAAGGTTATGGAAATAGCGGAGGAGTTCCTGGGCCTCAATTATGGGGGATTCTGGGGCGTTGATGAAGCAAGGAGGGTTCTCGTCAAATTGGCAGATGTCCCCAAGGAGGAAAACCCTCGGTTACCCGAGCTATCTCTTGACAGTGAGAAAGGGATAATCGCTGCTGCCGCCCGAACCGGGGAGGCCATCTACGTCCCTGATACCCGCAAGGAACCCCGGTACATCCGCTTTCACCCCGGCCTCCTTTCCGAATTTGCCGTGCCCATAAAGGTGGGCGGGCGTGTTGTCGGGGTGTTAAATAGCGAGAAGGAAGAGGTGGATGGCTTCACTCCTGATGAGCGGGAATCACTTGTGGCCCTGGCTAGCCAGGCAGCCATTGCTCTGGAGACCATCCGCCTCCGCAAAGGGTTACAAGAGCAACTAGAGGAGCTGACACGGGAGGCTTCCCGCAGGAGTATGGTTCAGGAGATAGCCTCCCTAGCCGCCTCCTCCCTTGATGTGCGGGAGATACTTAACCTGGCGGCAGCCAAGATGGTGGAAGTGTTCCAGGTGGACCATTGTGGCATTGTGTTGTTCGACATCGAACGGATGGAGGGGGAAGTAGCGGCGGAATATCCCCCCCAGGGCGTCCTCGGAACCAAGATAGAGCTGGAAGGATACCCTGCGGCTCATTACCTCATAGAGACAGGGAAACCCCTTCCCATTGCAGATGTGGAGACTGAGCCCCTGTTGGAGCCGGTCAGGGGGCTGATGGCAACCCTGGGCATTAAATCCATCCTCCTGGTGCCTATGGTGGCTCAGGAGACCATCCTGGGCTCCATTGGCCTCGACGTGATGGAGAAGAAGAGGGAGTTCACCACTGATGAGGTGGATTTGGCTTTCACCATCGCCCATCAGATTTCCATCGCCCTCCAGAACGCCTATCTTTACGAAGATATCCAGCGCCGTTATTACCAGATGGCAGCCCTCCAGGATGCCACCAAGGTGCTCAACAGCGAGCTGGACTTGGAGGGTGTGCTCAACCTCCTCACGAACATCTGCATAGGTTTGCTGAATGCTGACCGCAGCGCTATCTGCCTCTTCGATGAGACCGGGGAGCAATTAAAGTGCATCGCTAATGAAGGGCTCTCGCCTTTGTACGTAGCCACCCTTGAAAGGTGCATCCTTTGGCCTTCGGATATTAAAGAGAAGCCGCCTCCCCTCATAGCCAGCGATGTCCTTAAAGAGCCCCTCCTGGCACACATAAGGGGTGCCACCATAGATGAAGGCATATCTTCAGCTATGCTCCTCCCCCTCTTCCACCGGGGGCGCCTGGAGGGTATGCTGGGGGTTTTCTACGATGAGCCCCATAAGTTTGCCCCAGGCCAGGTCTCCCTCGCTCAGACCCTTGCCGACCAGGCGGCTGTAGCCATTGGAAATGCCCTCCTCTTCCAGGAAGTCAGAAAGGCAGGGGAAGAATGGGCAACAACCTTCAATGCCATCCAGGATGGCATCGTAATACTGGACCAAAATCACCGCATTGTGCGGGCCAATGAGGCGTTTGCCAGGCTGATGGGAGTGCCTTTGGAAGAACTGCCTGGTTCCCGCTGCTATGAAATCGTCCATAAATCCCGCCGGTTGCCTCCCTTGTGTCCGGCTTTGAATGTGAAGGAAATTGTGGAACCAAGCCAGATAGAGATAAAGGACCCTTCCTCTGGCAGGATATTGAACATCGCCCATTACCCCATCAAGGATTCAAGGGGATATGTGAGGGGATTGGTCTGCGTTTACAAGGATGTAACCGAGGAAAAGCGCCTCCAGGAGCATCTGCTGCAAGCGGAGAAGCTGGCCTCCCTGGGCCGGATGGCCGCCGGGTTGGCTCATGAATTGAATAACCCCTTGACAACCGTGTTAGGATATGCCCGGATGCTCCAGGAAAATGCGCCGCAGGAGTTCAAAAAGGGGTTGAAGGAAATAGAGGCCCAGGCTTGGAGAGCTGCCAGCATCGTGAGAGGGGTGCTTGATTTTGCCGAGCAACGCCCCCCGTACCGTTATAAAGTCAGCATTAATGAACTGTTGGAAGAAGCCATCTCCTCTCAACAGCACAGATTGGAATCCAATAATATTGAAATAAAGCGGAAACTGGACCCTTCCCTCCCT
>DRAO01000231.1 GCA_011041825.1 Chloroflexota bacterium | reverse complement strand
TCCCAATACACGGCCACAGCCTGGGGGTCCCCCAGGGTTTCGTAGGAGCCAGCTTCCGTCGGTGTGTAGGGGTCGGATACGTCAATCACCCGCACCCCTCGTGTCTTGTCAGCCACGTAGGCATAACCCCCAGCCACGGCTACCCCCTGGGGCCATCCAGGGGTCTGGTAATGTCCGGTCTCGTATGGGGTGGTGGGGTTGGCTACGCTGACGACGTACAGATAGCTCAGGTTGTAATCTATTATGTAAGCAAAACCACTGTCCACCACCACGTCATAGGGATACGCAGGTTGGTCATACATCTCGTAGGTGCCGACGTGGTCTGGGTTAGCCGGGTCGGAGACATCAATGACCGCCAGCCCATCCCAGGCTGTCGCCGAGTCACCCGTATTGTATCCTGCTGCCACATATGCATAACTCCCTTCCACCGTCACCCGGTTCGCCCAGAATCCCGAAGGGGCGTATGAACCTGCTTCGGAAGGGGAGCTCGGGTTGCTCACGTCAACTATGCGCAGGCCGTTGGTTCCATCAGCAACATAGGCATAATTGCCACTCACGGCCACCCCCTCAGCGACATAGGTCGAAAAGGTGCTGGCCTCCGCCGGATGCTGCGGATCGGAGACGTTGACGATCATCAGGCCGTAATCGCTAGCAGCGATGTAGGCATAGTCCCCGGCAACAGCTACTTCGTTCATTGTTCCCGAAAACCACGATGGACAATAGGAGCTGGCAACCGTCGGGCTGGTCGGGGTGCTGGCGTCAATTATCCACAGGCAGCTACCGGCGGTGACGTAAGCATAGGTGCCGCTTACCGCCACGCTTTGCACAACGCCGCTGGATAGCGGTCCGATCCTGCTTACCAATTGGGGAGTGTCCTGGTGGGGAAAGGATATGTTCAGGATGTTCAATGACGGTCCTTCACCAGCGTAAAGATAGCTATCCCCTACGGCCACATCCAGGGTGATGCCACCGATGTGAGCCATCAATTGGATGTTCTGGCTCTGTTGCTGGAGAATTACTGAGCCGGTTGCAGGCCCCGGTCCCTCAGCCAGAACGCCCGATATGTTCAGTGTAAGGGCCAAGCTTGCAGTAAGGATGAACAAACTAAGGATTCGCCTTCTCATTACATTCCTCCTCGCTCTTCTAACATCTTATGATTAGCCGAAAGGTGTCCGCCGGAGTCACGTGTGAGCTGCGACTAATCCGGGTGGAGTCGACGATTTAGAAAATCTTGAACCCGGACAAGACCAGCGCACACCCTCTGCTCCACGGTGTTCCGCCCATCGCAAAGGCTTGCGATGGGGGCGCAACAATGTGAAGGAGCATTCGGCCAATATTGCCTTTGACCTCTCGCAGGAAAAGGTTCGTACTCTGTATCCAGTACGGAGAATGAAGAGGGCATCGGTGGTGTGGATTCCCCTGGAGGATTAATGGTTAGGGATCACGGGGGAGAAAAGGAGGACTGGAGCGCTCAGCTCCTAACCATTTCCCCTGTCAGAGGAAGTACGACCATTCCCACAACCATAACGGACTCGATGAAAAATAATCACAAATAGAATAACATAAACATCGGGGAATGTCAAACCGGGTGATGTTGAAAAGCGCCCTTCTCATTTTGCTTGATGAAAGTCCTTCGCTCAAGGTAGGTTAAAAATGCCGCTCTTTTTCCCTACAAGTAAAGCCATACTGTTGTCGCCTTTGGCTATCTGTAGTATAATCCTCGAAAGAGGAGGAAGTTATGCGAATCAAAGCCTTCCTATTGACGTTGCCCCTGGTAGCAGGCTTAACAAGCCTGATCGCCTGGGGTGGACCTTCGCTCACAGCCGGGACCTATGAGTCCCTTGCCATCGCCACTGAAGATGGCCTCTCCCTGACCCTCTCATCCGATGGCCTGGTTCTGGCCCTTGCAGTGGATGGAGAAGAGCTGGTGGGTGAGCCGGCACCGGCCCTCTGGGTGCGGGATATGAGCCAGGCAGGGGAGGTGACCGAGCCGAATCTGCTCGCCAACCCCGGATTCGAGGAGGGGGATACAGGCTGGTCGCCCCTGGCCCTCAACCAGAACATCACCATCGCCCTCGCTTCGGATGCCGTTCACGGCGGGGATTGGGCGCTGAAATTCACCGGCCCCGCCGATGCCATCGGCTTCGGCGGGTGGGGGTCGGACCCCATCTCGGT
>DRAO01000346.1 GCA_011041825.1 Chloroflexota bacterium | reverse complement strand
GTGTACACCAGCACATCTACAGGCATCGGGGCTTCTATGAAGTAACGCAGGAATTCAGGGATGCGGTCGGGTGGGCGGCGATGGTCTTCCTTCAGTATAATGGCTACATCGGCATCACTGCGGCGGCCCGCCGTCCCACGGGCCATTGAACCAAAAAGGAGCACCCGCCGCACGTTGGGATTGCTCTGGACGATAAAGCGAGCTATGTCTTCCAAAGCCTCAATCCGCTCCCGATATTCGGGCCAGATGTCTTCTACAGAAAGAGATGATTTCCTCCGCATATCCAACGGCTCTTTTCGCTTCCTCTTCCGTATAATAATCCATAGGGGCCCCTACCGGGAATCCGTTAGGATACCGGGTCTGGATATAGAACTTATCCAAACCCATTGCTTTCTCCATCAGTTCCCTCTCAACCTCAAAACCCTGGGGCAAAGAGGCAAGCAGCCTGGTTATCGAATGGCCCCACGCTTCCCGACGCAAAGCTTCTATCAGAGCTTTGACAGCTTTCTCCGCCGCCTGCTGGGCAGAAAAGCAGGTCCACTCATAGAATCCCCCTTTCAAAGCCCACCTGGCCTGCTCTAAATCCCTCTCCGCTTGCTTGAGCCAATCCCTACTTCTTTCCATTTTGTATCTGTCCTTCCAAGAAGCCCAAACGTGATCGAGAGCGAAGGGCGCCTCTTAATTATGAGCGAGGTCCTGTGCCGTTCTTAAGCGGATTTGGCCCCAGCTTCTTTATCCTCTCCACCATCGTTTTGACGGCATTGGCGAAGGTACCGCCCTGGCCTCCCGACATATAGAAGATTTCCAGGCGGTCGCCGCCCAAACCCACTTCATCCAGCAGCTTCTTGGCGTGCTGCACCCGCCTGGTGGCCTGGATGTTGCCGTGGATGTGATGGCAGTTGCCGATGGGGCAGGCCACCACGATCACGCCGTCGGCTCCCTTCTCAAAGGCTTCGAGGATGTAGCGGACATCGAGCTTGCCGGTGCAGGGGAAACGCACCAGCTTGGCGTTGGGCGGGTACTCGATGCGCAGCGCCCCCGCCGTGTCGGCGGCCATATAGCCGCAGTAGATGCAGGTGAAGAGGGTGAGTTCGGGTTCAAAGGTGGTCTCTTGCTCCATCAATCAAGCCTCCTCGGAGCTTACAGGTTTTCCATAAACTCTTCAGGCGTTACTCCCGCTTGTCTCAAAATTCCCCTTAACGTGCCTATAGCCAATTCACGATGCAATGGGACTACACATCCTACTGTGCCCTCGGCAGTTTGCTTTTTTAAAACGACGTGACTACCACGTTGCCTAACCCTCTGAAACCCCAAGCGCTCCAAAGCTTTAATAGCTTCTTCCCCTGACACCCTACGCAACTTTGGCATCAACCTCTACCTCAAAAGTGGTCATCAAAGGCCTGCTTATCCGGGGAAGAGGGAACTCTTCCAAATACAATTCCGTCGCCTCTCTGAGGTTAGCAATGGCCTCTTCAACGGTGTATCCTTGGCTCACCGTGCCTACCTCTGGGCATTCCGCTACGTAGATGTCATCCTCCTTATAAATCACCGCCGTGAAAACCCGCGCACTCATACCCGACCTCCCGAAACACTAGTGTTGCAGGCTTATTACCCCAAACACGGCTCTGCATATTTTCCACACAGCCTGGTCATTCATCCCCCGCTCCGCCAGATCGGCGATGGCCGTCACTGAATACCCACGCTTGCGCAGTGCTTCGGCCAGAGATAAACTTACATTCTCGTCAAGTACAAACTCTTTCTTGCTCATCGCTCACATTACGCAGGAATTGCCTTCTCCATTGCCAGATAAGTAGCATATTCCAAACAAGCCTTGATGTCCTCCTTAGTCAACCGGGGGAAATTCTCCAAGATAGTTTCCAAATCATCTCCAGCCGCCAGATGGCTTAAGATTACCCACACAGGGATTCGAGTGCCTGCAATGCAAGGCTCCCCGCTACAAATATTGGGATCTGATATTATCCTACCCTTCCACCTTTCCATACCTCCCTCCTAATCCCCCCTTATGCCTTCAATTCCCCAAGAACTTTCCGCACCGGCGGGAACTTCTCGCCCTCAGGCCACAGCCAATCGGCCTTGAGCCAAAAGCCTTCGATCACCTGCGAGCGGTAAATCCCGCCCTCCATCGGCGCTTCCTCGAAGCGCTCGCCTTTCCGCAC
>DRAO01000043.1 GCA_011041825.1 Chloroflexota bacterium | reverse complement strand
GTTCCTATCAGCGTAGGGGCGGGTGTCGTAATGGGTTCCAATTAGGATAGCCTTCCCTTCCCCTTTGAAGGCGAAGATGTTGCACCCTTCAATGCCCTTATAAGTGAATTTCTGCTCCTGGCCCTCCCAGCCAAGCTTTTGGAGGGTGTGGGTTATGTATGCCCTCACCCGCTGTTGGGAACTGCTCCCTACCGGGTGCGGGCCAAAGCTGCAGAGTTTCTGAAGGTGTGACATAGCCATCTGGCCCGAAAAGGCCTGATCACGAGGGTTACATCCACCCAGGACCAGGGCTATGCAAATCAAAGCAATGAGGAAGTCACACACATTTCGCATAGTCATTTTGACCAATCCCAGAAATAGGGTTTTCATCTGAAACTGGTTTCCCAAAATGACTATGCGAAATGGCGGCTTACCTATCTTCATACCCGCATTTGATGCCCTTCCTGGCAATGAACTCCTCCAAATCCTTCAGGGCTCTTTCGGCATAGGCCCTGTATCGCTCTTTCTTGCGCTTTATCCTCCTCTCTAACGGAGGCAACAGGCCAAAATTAGCCTTCATCGGCTGGAAATCCTTGATGCGGGGGTCCGTTATATACCGACAGAGAGCCCCTATCATCGTGGTCGGGGGGAACACCAGGAGCTCCCTTCCCTTCAGCAGCCTCGCCGCATTTACCCCCGCCACCAACCCCGTAGCTGTGGAGCCGATGTAGCCCTCGCTACCGGTGATCTGCCCAGCGAAGAATAAATCCTCACGGCCCCGAAATTGCAAGGTCGGCAGCAGAAGCTTCGGGGAATTTATGAAGGTGTTACGGTGCATCTGCCCATAACGCACAAATTCAGCCTTCTCGAGCCCGGGAATCATCCTGAAGACCCTCTCCTGCTCACCCCATTTCAGGTTGGTTTGAAATCCCACAAGGTTGTAGAGGGTGCCTGCCGCATCATCCTGCCGCAGTTGAACCACGGCATAAGGTCGTTTGCCCGTGCGAGGGTCCACAAGCCCAACAGGACGCAAAGGCCCAAAGGCCAAAGCATCGTGCCCACGTTTGGCAATGACCTCCACAGGCAAACAGGCCTCAAAGAAACGCTCGTCCTCTTTCTCAAAGCCCCGTAGCTCTATGGTCTCAGCATTCACCAGGGCCTCCACAAATCGGTCGTATTCCTCCTTGGTCATAGGGCAATTGATGTAATCCTCCCCTCCCCTGCCATATCTGGATGCCCGAAAGGCTTTGGTCATATCAATAGATTCATAGGTCACTATGGGAGCCATAGCGTCGTAGAAGTACAGGTAATCCTCCCCTATGAGCTCCCGAATCCGCCTGGCCAAGGCATCGGAGGTTAACGGACCCGTAGCCACGATAACCGGCAACCCCTGTGGAAGCTCGGTAACCTCCTCCCGCAGCACCCTGATGTCAGGATGCGCCTCAATGCGCTCCGTCACCAACCGGGCGAAATCATCCCTGGATACAGCAAGGGCCCCTCCGGCTGGAACCTGCGTCTCATCAGCACAGGCCACTATAAGGGAGCCCAATCGCCTCAGTTCCTCCTTGAGAAGCCCCAGGGGTCTGTCTATGAGGTTAGAACCCAGGGAATTGCTGCACACCAGCTCCGCCAAATACCCTGTACGATGGGCAGGGGTGAGCTTAAAGGGGCGCATTTCATAGAGGTCTACCTTAAACCCACGCTCAGCAAGCTGCCAAGCCGCCTCTGAGCCAGCCAGACCACCCCCAATCACTATTACATCAGCCACACTAACACCTCCCCAAGAGTTTCAGGAATTCAACGAGGCACCAGCGTTACATAACCCACGATACCTAAAGCGATTGGATTGCCACCTTCATCCACCACCTGCAATCCGGGATGACCGGGAGATTGGAAATCATATACCCCCATCTCCACTGTCAACCTGGCGGGCGCCTCCATATCCACCGGGATGGATAGATGATATTCATCGCACAGCACTTTCCCTGGAGGAAGGTACTTCGTCGGCCAAGCCCCTAGGCCTGGATAAGTATCCACCTGCGCCGGAATATCACCACCCGGGACCACCCCACCCTTCCCCCAGACGTGCACGAAGACGCTGTAATTCCTATCCAAGGGCTTCAACACCTGCCAGCAGGCTTTGACATACAGCTCCTGCCCAGGCACCACAGACTCAGGGTAAATATCAACCCCCACCAGC